>JAEZFA010000170.1 GCA_023417665.1 Pseudomonadota bacterium
GTACTGCAACGGATAGACTTTCGCGACCCGAAGGAAGCCAACAAGCAGGCGCTGCGCGATCTGGAGAACGGCGCGACCGGGCTGAAGCTCGTGCTCACCAGTTCCGCCGGCGACTATGGCTTCGCGCTGCCGGCTTCCAGGGAAGCGCTCGCACAGGCGCTCGACGAAATCTGGCTCGACGCAATCGAGCTCGAACTCGATGCCGGGCCGCTTTCCAAGGACGCGCCACGCTGGCTCGCGGAAATCGCGAAGGAGCGTGACGTCGATCCTGCGAAAACGACTTTCCGCTTCGGAATCGATCCGCTCGGCGCAATTGCCCTGCACGGGAAAAGCGTCGCCCCATGGAAAGAACTCGCGGGGCATTTTTCTTCCGAGGTCGATGCGCTGAGGAAACGCGGCTTCAACACCAATCTCGCGGCCGCCGACGGCCGCATCGTGCATGCCAGCGGCGGATCGGAAGCGCAGGAACTTGCCTATGTGCTCGCCTGCGGGATCGAATACATGCGCGCGCTGGAAGCAGGCGGCTTGCCGCTCGACGACGCTCGGCAAGCGCTTTTCTTTCGCCTTGCAGCCGATTCCGACCAGTTCCTGACGATCGCGAAGTTTCGCGCGTTGCGAAAACTCTGGGCACGCATCGAGGAGGCTTCCGGCCTTCAGCCTGGGACCATTTTCATTTCCGCCGAAACCGCATGGCGCATGACCACGAAACGCGACCCGAACGTGAATATGCTGCGGATGACCATGGCAGTCGCCTCCGCGGGGTTCGGTGGCGCCAATTCAATCACGGTGTTGCCTCACACGATCGCGCTCGGCCTGCCCGACGGTTTTGCGCGCCGCGTCGCGCGCAACACTCAGACCGTGCTGCTCGAAGAATCGAACCTGTTCCGTGTCGGAGACCCCGCGGCAGGCTCCGGCGGCATCGAGACATTGACCACCGAGCTTTGCGAAACCGCATGGAAACTGTTTCAGGAGATCGAGGCCTCCGGCGGACTTGCGCAGGCGCTGGACGCGGGACTTCTACAGCAGAAGGTGAACGGCACGCGGACGGCGCGCGCACGAAATATCGCCATCCGCAAAGACGCACTCACGGGCGTCAGCGAGTTTCCCAATGTGAACGAGCCGAAAGAATCCGTGCTCGATGACCAGCCGCTGATGGCGGAGATTTCGTTGCCTCCGGTATCCGAGCCGCTTTCGCGCTATCGCATGGCAGAACCCTTCGAAGCGCTGCGCGATGCCGCCGATGCGATGAAGGAACGCCCGAAAGTCTTCCTCGCCAATCTGGGCAAGGCCGCCGACTACACCGCGCGCACGACATTCGCCCGCAACTTTTTCGAGGCGGGCGGCATTGCGGCGGTGCCCGGCGACAATCTCACGTCGCCCGAGGAAGCCGCCAAGGCTTTCAAGACATCGGGAGCGCGGCTTGCTTGCATCTGCTCGTCCGACGAACTCTATGCGGCAGAAGCGGAAGCGGTCGCAAAAGCGCTGAAAGACGCCGGAGCATCAGTTTATCTCGCGGGCCGCGGCGGCGAGAAAGAAGCGGCTTACGTCGCCGCAGGCGTCGGCGGTTTCATCTATGCGGGCTGCGACGTGATCGAGACGCTGAAGGAAGCGCATAAAGCGCTTTAGCGCGGCTCATTCCTCGGCTGATTGACAAAAGCCACCAGCGCATAGCTCAGAAACAGAAGCAGGAACCACGAGCCGAACTTCGCAAGCGACACCGCCTGCCACCCCGTGAGCTGATGCGGATAGAGCCAGGTTTTCGTGATCGTTCCCACGTTCTCCGCGATCCACACGAAGAGCGCGACCAGAAAGGCCGCGAGCAAAAGCGGCATCGGGCGATGATGATGCCAGACCTTGTAGTAGATCATCGTGCGCCCGAAGAGCAGGATTGCGAACGCAAACAGGAAATAGCGGAAGTCATAGATATAATGATGCGCGTAGAAATTCAGGTAGATCGCGGCCGCCAGCAGATAGACCGCCCATAACGGCGGGTGGTTCCTGAACCTGAAATCGAACAGGTGCCAGACGCGCGCGATATAGCTGCCGATGCTCGCATACATAAAGCCGGAGAAAAGCGGAACGCCGCCGATGCGGAAGAATGCCTCTTCCGGGTAGATCCACGATCCCACACTGGTCTTGAAGACTTCCATGATCGTACCGACGACATGGAAGATCAGAATGACCTTCGCTTCCCTGAACGTCTCGAGCCGGAACGCCAGCATGCCGATCTGGATCGCGAGGGCTGCGAGAAACAGAAAGTCGTAACGGGCAAGCGCGGCGTCGCGCGGATAGAACAGGGTCGTCGCAATAATGAGCGCGACCATCAGGCCGCCGAACAGGCAGGCCCATGCCTGCTTGATGCCGAAACGTAAGAACTCATAGCTCCACGCGCGCAGACGGCTGCCGCTTTCGGCCCAGCGGCCGATCGCAGCCTCGGTTTCGATGAACCGCGCGAGCGGCTTCCAGGCGGCGGCCGCACTTCGACGACGACTGTCAGGTCCGGGCTTGTGCACGCAAATAGCTGAAATATAAGGGATTATTGCAGTGCGTGATTATCCTGCGGGACGGGGTATAAATATGGCCATGAGCAAGCTGCCGGATTTTTCCCAGATCACGTTTCGCGGAGCGCCGACGCCCGCCATGCCGTCATCCGCCGAGCCGTGGCTGACCCCGGAAGGCATTCCGGTAAAGCCCGCTTTTTCGGAGGCTGACCTCGAAGGCATCGACTTCCTGAATACCTGGCCCGGCATTGCGCCTTATCTGCGTGGCCCCTATCCGACGATGTATGTCACGCAGCCGTGGACGATCCGGCAATATGCCGGCTTCTCGACGGCGGAAGATTCCAATGCCTTCTATCGCCGCAACCTCGCGGCCGGGCAAAAAGGCCTTTCGATTGCGTTCGATCTTGCGACGCATCGCGGCTACGACTCCGATCATCCGCGCGTCTCCGGAGACGTTGGCATGGCGGGTGTCGCAATCGACTCCATTCTCGACATGCGCACGCTGTTCGCGGGCATTCCGCTCGAACAGATGAGCGTGTCGATGACCATGAACGGCGCGGTGCTTCCCGTACTTTCGCTTTTCATCGTCGCGGGTGAAGAGCAAGGTGTCGCGCCGCAGAAACTTTCCGGGACCATTCAGAACGACATTCTGAAGGAGTTCATGGTCCGCAATACCTACATTTACCCGCCCGCCCCTTCGATGCGGATCATCTCCGACATCTTCGGCTATACCTCGCAGAACATGCCGAAGTTCAATTCGATTTCGATTTCCGGCTATCACATGCAGGAAGCCGGCGCGACGCAGGACCTCGAACTCGCCTATACGCTTGCCGACGGCATCGAATATGCCCGCGCAGGCGTCGCCGCCGGTCTCGACATCGACAAGTTCGCGCCGCGGCTGTCGTTCTTCTGGGCGATCGGCATGAACTTCTTCATGGAGATCGCGAAGATGCGCGCGGCCCGCCTGCTATGGGCGAAGCTGATGAAGGATTTCAAGCCGAAGGACGTGCGCTCGCTTTCGCTGCGCACACATTGCCAGACCTCCGGCTGGTCGTTGACGGCACAAGACGTGTTCAACAACGTGACGCGCACCGCGATCGAGGCCATGGCGGCGACGCAGGGGCATACGCAGTCGCTGCATACCAATGCGCTCGACGAGGCGCTGGCGCTGCCGACCGACTTCTCTGCCCGCATCGCGCGCAATACGCAGCTTTTCCTCCAGCAGGAAAGCGGCACGACGCGCATCGCGGATCCGTGGAGCGGATCGTATTACGTCGAGAAGCTCACTTATGAGCTGGCGAAGAAGGCGTGGGATCACATTCAGGAGGTCGAGAGCCTCGGCGGCATGGCAAAGGCCATCGAAGCCGGGATTCCGAAACTCCGGATCGAGGAAGCCGCGGCAAAAACGCAGGCGCGGATCGATGCCGGCATGCAGGCGGTGATCGGCGTCAACAAATACAAACCGGAAAGCGAAGCCGAAATCGAGGTGCTGAAGGTCGACAACTCGGCCGTGCGAAAGCGCCAGATCGAGAAACTCGAACGGCTTCGCGGCGAGCGCGACGAGACGGTGCTGAAGCAGAAACTCGAAGCGCTCACCAAGGCAGCCGAAAGCGGGACCGGCAATCTGCTCGCGCTCGGCGTCGATGCCGCCCGCGCCAAGGCGACCGTCGGCGAAATTTCGAATGCGCTGGAACAGGTCTATGGCCGTCACCGTGCGGAAATCCGCGCGATCACCGGCGTTTACAAGCGGGAGGTCGGGAATATGTCCGACGCTGTCGTCCGCGTGCAGAAGCTCGTCGAAAAATTCGAAGCCGATGAAG
>JAEZFA010000207.1 GCA_023417665.1 Pseudomonadota bacterium
GCCATGCTTCTTCGAATGAGCCGCCGTCTCGGTATTACGCTGTTCAGCATCGCCGCGGTGATCGTCATTACCTTCGCGCTGACGAGGCTGCTTCCCGGCGACACGGCGGCCTATTTCGCGGGGCCCGCCGCAACCGAGCAGGCCATCCAGGAAGTGCGGGTGAAGCTCGGGCTCGACCGGCCGAAATACGAGCAGTTCATTCGTTATGTCGGAGATCTCTCGCGCGGCGATTTCGGCCAGTCGCTGACCACCGGCCAGCCGGTCATTCGCGACCTTGCCTCGCGTCTGCCCGCTTCCGCCGAGCTAACGCTTGCCGGGCTCATCGTTTCGATCCTGATCGCAATTCCGCTCGGCGTACTTGCAGCCGTGAAGGAAGGCTCGCCGATCGATCACATCTCGCGTGTGATTGCTACCGCCGGCGTATCGCTGCCGGTCTTTTTCACGGGCCTTCTGCTCGCGTATTTTTTCTATTTCATCCTCGGCTGGGCGCCGGCGCCGCTCGGGCGTCTCGACATCATCTACTCGTCGCCGCCGCACGTCACCGGGTTTTACCTGATCGACAGTCTGCTTGCAGGAGACATCGAGGTTTTCTGGGCCGCGCTGAAGCAACTGATCCTGCCGGCCGCGACGCTTGCGATCTTCTCGCTCGCGCCGATCACCCGCATGACGCGCGCCTCCATGCTTGCGGTGCTTTCTTCCGACTTTGTGCGCACAGCGCGGGCAAGCGGCCTCAGCACCCGCAAGGTGATCCTCACTTATGCCTTCCGCAATGCGCTGCTGCCGGTCATCACCACGCTCGGCATGGTGTTCTCCTTCCTGCTCGGCGCGAATGTGCTGGTCGAGAAGGTCTTCGCCTGGCCGGGCATCGGCTCCTATGCGGTGGAAGCGCTGATCGCTTCCGATTTTGCACCGGTGCAGGGCTTCGTGCTGGTCATGGCGATCATGTACGTGCTGCTCAACCTGATGATCGACATCCTTTACGGCGTCATTGATCCGCGCGTGAGGATGGCAGCATGAACTCGCACTCCCGCATCAGCGCCGTCAGCGCAGCACCGCGCGCACCGGGCATCGCAGCCGCAATCCCGAAAGCCGAAACCGGACCGGCACAGACCTCCGGGCTGAGGGCCGTGCTGCGCCAGACCCGCTATGTCATCGCGGAAAATCCGATTACCGGCTTCGCGTTCGGCCTGTTCCTGCTGTTCGCGGTGGCGGCGCTGTTCGGGCCCTATCTCGTTCCCTACGACCCGCTCGCGAGCAATACCGCGATGGCGCTGAAGCCGCCTTCCTGGCAGCACTGGTTCGGAACCGACCAGCTTGGACGGGACATCTTCAGCCGCGTGGTGGTGGCGACCCGGCTCGACATGACGATTGCTGTTACGTCGGTTGCACTCGTTTTCGCGCTCGGCGGCATCTCGGGCATTGCCGCCGGATATTTCGGCGGCTGGATCGATATCGTCGTCAGCCGCCTTGCCGACATGATCATGGCCTTCCCGCTGTTCGTGCTGGCGATGGGCATCGTCGCGGCACTCGGCAACACCGTAACCAATATCGTGATCGCGACCGCCATCATCAACTACCCGCTTTACGCGCGCATCGCCCGTGCGGAAGCGAATGTCCGCCGCGAAGCGGGCTTCGTCATGGCCGCGCGCCTCTCCGGCAACAGCGAATGGCGCATTCTGTTCTCGCAAATCCTGCCGAACGTCATGCCGATCATGGTGGTGCAGATGTCGCTGACGATGGGTTACGCGGTCCTGAACGCGGCCGGGCTATCCTTCATCGGACTCGGCGTGCGTCCACCCACGCCGGAATGGGGCATCATGGTCGCCGACGGCGCCGGCTACATCGTTTCCGGCGAGTGGTGGATCGCGCTCTTCCCCGGCCTCGCGCTGATGCTCGCGGTGTTCTGCTTCAATCTGCTCGGCGACGGCTTGCGCGACATCGTCGATCCGCAACGGCGCACATGAGGAACCGGCGATGAGCGAAGCAACGCTGCTGGAAATCAAGGACGTCACGGTCGAGTTCGCCACCCGCCGCGGCATCGTGCGCGCGGTCGAGCACGTCAACATTTCGCTCGCGAAAGGCGAGACGCTCGGCATCGTCGGCGAATCCGGCTCGGGAAAATCGGTCACGTCTTATGCGGTAATGCGCATTCTCGACCGCGCCGGAAGAATTGCGAGCGGCTCGGTCCTCTTCTCCGGCGTGGACGTGAAGAACGCCAAGGAAGACGTCATGCGCAATTTGCGCGGCCGCGAAATGTCGATGATCTTCCAGAACCCGCGCGCCGCGCTGAACCCGATCCGCAAAGTCGGCAAGCAGATCGAGGATGTGTTGCGTCAGCACGTTCAGGCCGACACGCGCGACCTGAAGGAAAAAGCGATCGACATGCTGAAGCAGGTCAAGATCGCGCGGCCCGAGGAGCGCTACCACGCCTATCCGTTCGAACTTTCCGGCGGCATGTGCCAGCGCATCGTGATCGCGCTTGCGCTTGCCTGTCAGCCGCGCCTGCTGATCGCCGACGAGCCGACCACCGGCCTCGACGTCACCACGCAGAAATCCGTGATGGATCTCGTGGTCGAGCTGACGAAAGCGCGTGGCATGTCGACGATCCTGATCACGCATGATCTCGGCCTTGCCGCCGCCTATTGCGACCGCGTGGTCGTGATGGAGAAAGGCAAGATTGTAGAAACCGCGCCGTCGTCGCAGATCTTCAAGGCGCCCTCGCATCCCTATACAAAGCGACTGATGAAGGCGACGCCGAAGGTCGGCGGGACGCTGCGCGGATTGCTGCCGGACGGTGCGGAGCTTTCGCCCGCAGCCTCGATGCCGAAGATCGAACTCGACAAATCCGCGAAACCGCTCCTTGAAGTGCGAAGTCTTGTTAAGGAGTACCCACGGCAGGGCGTTTCCAAATCGCTCGGCGAGCTGTTTGGCAAGCCCGCACCTGCGGATTCGATCTTCCGCGCGGTCGATGGAATTTCCTTCTCGGTGAACAAGGGCGAAAGCGTCGGCCTTGTCGGCGAGTCCGGCTGCGGCAAGTCGACGACGTCGATGATGATCATGCGGCTGCTCGACAAGAGCTCCGGCGACATTCTCTTCGACGGCGAGGACATCGGCGCGATACCGGCGGCAAAATTCGCCACGCTGCCGCAGCGGCGGCGTATCCAGATGGTGTTTCAGGACCCGACCGACAGTCTCAATCCGCGTTTTACCGCGGTGCGCGCAATCGCGGATCCTATTTTGCGGCTCGGCGGGCTGTCGAAGCGCGATGCCTTGCGCGCACGATGCGAGGAACTGGCGAAGCTTGTCGGCCTGCCGCTGGAGCTGCTTGACCGCTTCCCGCACCAGCTATCGGGCGGCCAGAAAGCGCGCGTCGGAATCGCCCGCGCAATCGCGCTGAACCCGGAACTCGTCATTCTCGACGAGCCTACTGCGGCGCTGGACGTTTCGGTTCAGGCCGTGGTGCTGAACCTGTTGCAGGACCTCAAGGACTCGCTCGGCATGAGCTACCTGTTCGTTTCCCACGACCTCAACGTGGTGCGCCTGCTCTGCGACCGCGTCATCGTAATGCGGAGCGGGAAGATCGTCGAAGAAGGGACCGCCGAGGAAGTTCTCGGCGCCCCGAAGGCGGATTACACTCGTGAACTGCTGACCGCCATTCCCCATCCGCCGCTTTAACGCAGAACTTCAACGCAAGAACTCCGGTAATATCCCTTGGACAAGAAATCACCCTCCGCAACCCTTCCCGCCGATCCCGCCGAACTCGACGGCTTCATCGACGCGGCCGCGGGCCTGAACGGCCTGGTCATCGATCCCGCCTATCGCGCCGGTGTACGCATTCACCTGCATGCAGTCACGAACGCGGCAAAGCTCGTCGTGCCTTTCACGCTGGAAGACGACTCCGAGCCTGCTCCGGTATTCCGGCCATGAACGCCGCCTGGAACACCGCGGCGCAGATCGCCGAAGCGGTCAACAAACGCACCTTGAAGGCAGGCGATGTCGTTGCGGCGGCGCTCCAGCGCATTGGTGCGCACGACGGCAAGACCAACGCATTCACCGACATCCTGGCCGCCCGCGCGCATGAAACGGCAGCGACGATCGAGAAACGCGTCGCGCGAAGCGAACATCTGCCGCTGGCCGGCGTTCCCTTCGCCGTCAAAAACCTGTTCGACGTCAAAGGAATTCCGACGCGCGCCGGATCGAAGATAAATCGCGAGCGCGATCCCGCCTCGCAGGATTCAATCCTGATCGAACGGCTCGAGGAAAAAGGCGCTGTGCTGGTCGGCACCCTGAACATGGGCGAATACGCCTATGACTTCACGGGCGAAAACGCGCACGACGGCAACGCCTGCAACCCGCACGATCTCACGCACATGACCGGCGGATCGTCGAGCGGTTCGGGCGGCGCGGTCGCCGCGGGCTATGTGCCGCTCGCGCTCGGATCGGACACCAACGGCTCGATCCGCGTGCCTGCATCGTTCTGCGGCCTGTTCGGACTGAAGCCGACTTATGGCCGTCTTTCGCGCGCCCGCTCCTTTCCCTTTGTCGCGAGCCTCGATCATCTGGGGCCGCTCGCGCGTTCGACCCTCGATCTCGCGCTCGCCTACGACGCGATGCAGGGGCCCGATCATGAAGACCCGGTCTGCGCGCAGCGCGAGGTGGAGCCAGCTTTTGCCGAAGTTGCCAAAGGCGTGAAAGGCCTGCGCGTCGCCAGCCTCGGCGGCTACTTCGCAAAAATGGGCGAGACAGAGGCCTATGCCGCCGTCGGCACAGTAGCGAAAGCGCTGAGCGCCTATGAAACCGTCGAACTCGACGACACCGCAGTCGCACGCGCCTCGGCCTATCTCATCACCGCTTCCGAAGGTGCGGCGCTGCATCTCTCTCGCCTGCGCGACCGCGCCGCCGATTTCGACCCCGACGTGCGGGACCGATTGCTTGCCGGCGCGATGATCCCGGCAACATGGACTATCCAGGCGCAGAAAATCCGCAGGCATTTTCAGATGCAGATGCGGACCTTGTTCGAGCGCTTTGACGTGCTGCTCGCGCCGGCGACGCCGACGCGCGCACCGAAAATCGGACAAAAGACCTTCACGCTCGATGGTCAGGAACTTCTCTGTG
>JAEZFA010000226.1 GCA_023417665.1 Pseudomonadota bacterium
TGTGCTGATGCCGATGCGGGTGTGAGCGCGGGCTCTCCCCGCGCGCGTAACGTGATCCCGCACGCCCGTCTGCTGCGGCTCAAGCTCTTCAACTTCCGCTCCTACCGGCAGGCGGCGCTTGATCTCGAGGGCCGCTCCGCGCTGTTTCTCGGCGCCAATGGTGCCGGCAAGACCAACATTCTCGAAGCGGTATCGTTTCTGACGCCGGGCCGCGGCCTGCGGCGCGCGACGCTCGACGATGTCGCGGCGACCGAAGGTGACGGTTCCTGGGCGGTGGCCGCAGAGATCGACGGCGCGCTGGGACAAGCCGCGCTCGGTACCGGGATCGACGCCCCCGCCGAAGGCGAAACCCCCTCACGCCGCTCGCGCATCGATCGCGAGCCGGTTTCCTCCACGACCGCCTTCGCCGATCATCTGCGCGTGATCTGGCTGATCCCGGAAATGGATGGCCTGTTTCTCGGCGCGGCAGGCGAGCGCCGCCGTTTCCTCGACCGGCTGGTGCTTGCGATCGACGCCGAACATGCCGCGCGCGTCTCGGCGCTCGACCGCGCTTTGCGTTCACGAAACCGCCTGCTCGAAGATCAGCATTTTGACGCGAAGTGGATGGACGCGATCGAGCATGAAGTCGCGGAGCTTGCCATCGCGGTTGCCGCCGCGAGAGCGGAAACCGTGCGCAGGCTGGCCGCCGAGATTGATGCGAGCCGCGACCGCGAAAGCGCCTTTCCGACTGCGCAACTGGCGCTCGACGGCGAAATCGAGCGCGCGTTGCAGAGCGAAAGCGCAACCGAAGTCGAGGAGCGATATCGCGCAAAGCTTTTCGACAATCGCGCCCGCGACCGCGCCGCCGGCCGCACCCTTGAGGGACCGCACCGTTCCGATCTGCTGGTGTGGTACCGCGAAAAGGCGATCGAAGCCGCGCGCGCTTCGACCGGAGAGCGCAAGGCGCTGCTCGTGGGCCTTATTCTTTCGCATGCGCGGCTGGTTGCCTCGATGCACGGCTTTTCGCCGCTGGTCCTGCTCGACGACGTTGCGGCCTTTCTCGATGCCGATCGGCGCGCCGCGCTGTTTCGCGCGCTGGAGCAGATCGGTGCGCAGGTGCTCGTCACCGGCGTCGACGAGAGCGCATTTGCGGCGCTCGATCCGGCTGCCATCCGCTTCCGGGTGAGCCCGGGCGAGGCGTCCCGGCTCGCATAAGGACAAGCGCTTCCCTGTCAAAAATCCGCGCCGCGAACGTGGGCCGGTGCGGGCCGCAGGCAAACCCTGATAAGGCCGCGCTTCAGCGCTGATTTATCTTGATGAATCAGTGGCTTGGCGGGATCAAAAACACCCCCTGTCTGTCACTTTTTCGCAGCTTTCCCGTCCCCATATGAGGTAAAATCATCGCGGCAAATCAGCCGCGAATCGCGACGGAAAAATCACCCCATGGCCCAGGCTGCCGGCAGCACCAATCCCGCCGAATACGGCGCGGACTCCATTCAGGTCCTCAAAGGGCTGGACGCGGTCCGCAAGCGTCCCGGCATGTATATCGGGGACACCGATGACGGCTCCGGCCTGCATCACATGGTCTATGAGGTAGTCGATAACGCGATCGACGAAGCGCTCGCGGGTCACGCCACCGAAGTGACCTGCACCCTGAATGCCGACGGCTCCTGCACCGTCACCGATAACGGTCGCGGCATCCCGACCGACATTCACAAGGACGAAGGCGTTTCCGCAGCCGAGGTCATCATGACCCAGCTGCATGCCGGCGGAAAATTCAACCAGGATTCCTACAAGGTTTCCGGCGGCCTGCACGGCGTCGGCGTTTCCGTCGTCAACGCGCTTTCCGAGTATCTCGACCTCACGATCTGGCGGAACGGCAAGGAGCATTCCATGCGCTTCCGCCATGGCGACGCCGAGGCGCCGCTGAAAGTCGTGGGCGATGCTGCGGGCAAGAAGGGCACGCGCGTTACCTTTCTGCCGAGCAAGGAGACCTTCTCCAAGATCGAGTTCGATTTTGCGACGCTCGAGCACCGGCTGCGCGAGCTCGCCTTTCTCAATTCCGGCGTGCGCATCATCCTGTCCGATCTGCGCGGCCCGGAGCCGAAGATCGAGGAAATGCTCTACGAAGGCGGCGTCGAAGCCTTCGTGAAATTCATCGACCGCACCAAGCAGTCGCTGGTGCCGCAGCCGGTGATGATCAAGGGCGAGCGCGACGGCGTCGGCGTCGAATGCGCGATCTCCTGGAACGACAGCTATCACGAAGCGGTGCTGTGCTTCACCAACAACATTCCGCAGCGCGACCGCGGCACGCACTTCACCGGCTTTGCCGCCGCGCTGACGCGGCAGGTCATCAACTATGCCGAAACCTCGGGCATTGCCGGCAAGGCGAAAGTCTCGCTTTCCGGCGAAGATTGCCGCGAAGGACTGACGGCCGTGCTTTCGGTGAAAGTGCCCGATCCGAAATTCTCCTCGCAGACGAAGGACAAGCTCGTCTCCTCCGAGGTGCGTCCGATCGTGGAAACCATCGTCTCCGACGCGCTGCAGAAGTGGCTCGAGATGCGCCCGCAGGAAGCCAAGGCCGTCGTCGGCAAGGTGGTGGAAGCCGCAAGCGCCCGCGAGGCCGCGCGCAAAGCCCGCGAACTGACGCGCCGCAAGGGCGCGCTCGACATCGCCTCGCTGCCCGGCAAGCTCGCGGACTGTCAGGAGCGCGATCCGGCGAAATCCGAACTCTTCATCGTCGAGGGTGACTCCGCCGGCGGCAGCGCGAAGCAGGGCCGCGACCGCTCGTTCCAGGCGGTATTGCCGTTGCGCGGCAAGATCCTCAACGTCGAACGCGCGCGTCTCGACAAGATGCTGACCTCCGAACAGATCGGCACGCTGATTACCGCACTCGGCACCGGCATCGGCCGCGAGGATTTCGACGTCTCGAAGCTGCGCTATCACAAGATCATCATCATGACGGACGCCGACGTCGACGGCGCGCATATCCGTACGCTGCTTCTGACGTTCTTCTTCCGCCAGATGCCGGAGCTGATCGAGAACGGCCATCTCTTCATCGCGCAGCCGCCGCTCTACAAAGTGATGAAAGGCCGCTCCGAGCAATACCTGAAGGACGAACGCGCGCTCGACGATTACCTGATCGAAGGCGGTCTTGACGAAACCGTGCTCAAGCTCGCCAGCGGCCAGACCCGCGCCGGCGCCGACCTCGCCTCCATCATCACCGAGGCCAGGAACGCACGTTCGGTGCTGCGCGGATTGCATCCGCGCTACGATCGCCGCGTGGTCGAGCAGATCGCAATCGCCGGTGCGCTTTCGCTCGAAGTGCTGGCCGACGCAAAAAGCGCGAACGAGGCTGCAGCCTATGTCGCGCGCCGTCTCGACACGCTTTCCGACGAAACCGAACGGGGCTGGGAAGGCGCGTCCGACGAACACGGCTTCAGGTTCAATCGCACCCTGCGCGGCGTGAAGGAGGTCGTGAACATCGATCAGGCCTTCCTGAATTCGCTCGACGCCCGCAAGCTCGACCAGATGGCGCCGCATCTGCAGGAAATCTACGCGCGTCCCGCAAAGCTCGTGCGCAAGGACGACGAAACCACCGTGTTCGGCCCGACCGGCCTTTACGACGCGGTCGTGAATGTCGGCCGAAAGGGGCTGTCGCTGCAGCGCTACAAAGGTCTCGGCGAGATGAACCCCGACCAGCTCTGGGAAACGACGCTCGACATCAATGCGCGTTCGTTGCTGCAGGTGAAGGTCAAGGAAGTCGACGAGGCGGGCGAGCTGTTCAACAAGCTCATGGGCGACGAGGTCGAACCGCGCCGCATCTTCATCCAGGACAACGCGCTGACGGCGAACGTCGATATCTGATCGTTTTCCGTCGCGGCGGAAATCTTCGGCGCCAAAGTCGCACGCGGTGTTGCGGCGAAGTTACCAGCCTCTGAGCACGATCATGGTGCGCGATTTCGGCATCAGCGAGCGCGATAGCTGGATCGTCCGCGACGGATGCCGCTGCACTTCGTAGATCTGCCCCATCTTGTCGAGAAAGCGCGCGAGCGTCACCTCACCGAACATGTGCATCGGGATCGCGACCGGCGCGTCGATCTGCTTCAGCACTTCGACCATGCCGTCGGTATTGAGCGTGAATGAGCCGTCGACCGGCACCAGCACGACGTCGATCCGGCCGAGTGCATCGAGATGCGCTGCCGTCAGCGTGTGACGCAGGTGCCCGAGATGCGCGATGCAAAGCCCGCCGATCTCGAACACGAAGATCGAGTTCTGGCTCATGATCGTGCCGCCCTGCCAGTCGCGGATATTGGTCGGCACGTTGCGGACATAGACGTCGTTGAGTGTCAGTTCGTGACGGGCGGGGTTTTCGCCTTCGCCCCAGCCATGCAGCACATGCTGGATCGCCGGATCCGGCGAGAGCGTGTAGTGCGTCGAATGTGCCCGGTTCATGGTCGCGATATGCGGGATTTCCGCGGGCCGCACATAGTCGTTGTAGTCGGTTGCGATCTTGATGCCGCCGGGGCTTTCGATCAGGAAGGTCGAGTGCCCGATGAAGGTAATGTTGACCGGCGCTTCGGCTTTCTGCTGCGCGAGCCGCAGCGAAACCTTCTGCAGGGGAGAGGGAAGGCTCGAGACGAGGCGCGGGCAGCGGTCGTTGATCTGTGCGGCAGCGCCGGACGCGGCGAAGGGCAAGGCCAGCGCCATCAGCGCGGCAAGGCAGCCATTCCGGAAGCGGAAACGCTCGTTCGCGGCCATCGCGGCATGATAGGCTGAACCCGGAAGCAAACGCGAGGCTGAATTTATGGCGCTATTGCCCGAGGAACTGGAGCGTTACGCACGCCACATCGTCTTGCGCGATGTAGGCGGGCAGGGGCAGCAGAAACTCAAGGCCGCGCGCGTGCTCCTGATCGGTGCGGGCGGCATCGGTTCGCCGGCCATTCTTTATCTCGCCGCCGCCGGCGTCGGCACGCTCGGCATCGTCGACGACGACAAGGTTTCGCTCTCGAACCTGCAGCGGCAGGTCCTGCACGCGACCTCGCATGTCGGGCGCCCGAAAACGGAAAGTGCGGCACTCGCCGTGTCGCGCCTCAATCCGCATGTCGCGGTGGAAGTGCACGAACTCCGGCTCGATGCCGGAAACGCCTCCCGGATCATCAAGAATTACGACATCGTGCTCGACGGCTCCGACAACTTCGCGACGCGTTATCTCGTCTCCGACACCTGCTATCGCCAGAAGAAGGTGCTGGTCACGGCAGCACTCGGTACTTTCGACGCGACGCTGACGACGATCCGCGCGCATGAACGCGCCGTCGATGGCACGCCGAACCCGACCTATCGTTGTTTGTTTCCCGAGCCGCCCCCGGAGGGCACGGTGCCGGCCTGCGAGCAGGCGGGAATCCTTGGCGCGATTGCCGGCGTCGCCGGCACGCTGGCCGCGGTCGAAGTGCTGCGCGCCATCGTCGGCTTCGGCGAAAGTCTGGTCGGAAAGCTGCTGATGATGGATCTGCGCAACATGCGTTTCGAGACGCTGCGCTATGGCTGGTCGCCGGAAAATCCGCTGTCGGGCGAAGTGCCTGCACAGAAGGCGCGGTTCGAAGCGCTCTAGCTTACGCCCGCACGGTGGCAGACCGCTTCCAGTCGATTGCCGTCCGGGTCGATCAGGAAGGCCGCGAAATAATGCGGATGATACTCGCGTAGACCCGGTGCGCCGTCGTCCGCGCCGCCGTTTTCCAGCCCGTCACGATGGAAAGCCTCCACCGCCGCGCGCGACGGCGCACGGAAGGCCCAGTGGCGCCGCGATTCCGAGCGCTTCGGCAGGCCGCCGCGAATGGAGATGTAGCACCGCTCCGGATGTTCGGCGGAAGCTCGCTCGCCATAGCCGATCCGGTCGCTGTCGCGCACGACCTTGGGGTAGCCGAGTGCGCGCATGATCGCGTCGTAGAATCTTTCCGCGCGGGTCAGATCGCTGACGATGAGCGAGACGTGATCGATCACGGGGGCGAGGGTCTAAAGCATCGACGGCAGCACGCGGTCAGGCGGGCGATGGCCGTCCATGAAGGTCTTGATATTGACGATGACCTTGTCGCCCATGTCGACGCGGCCTTCGATGGTCGAGGAGGCCATGTGCGGCAAGAGCACGACCTTGTGGTTGCGCGCGAGCTTCAGGAGCTTGGGATTGATCGCAGGCTCTTCCTCGAACACGTCGAGCCCCGCGCCGGCAAGCTCGTTGTTGTCGATCATGCGCGCGAGCGCGCTTTCGTCGATGACATGGCCTCGCGCCGTATTGACGATATAGGCGTCCGGTTTCAGGAGCTTCAGCCGCCGCGCCGACAACAGGTGATAGGTCGCCGGCGTATGCCGGCAGTTCACCGAGACGATGTTCATGCGGGCGAGCATCTGGTCGAGGCTTTCCCAATAGGTCGCCTCGAGTTCTTCCTCGAGATCGGCCGCGGCCCGGCGGCGATTGTGATAGTGAATCTGCAAGCCGAAGGCTTTGGCGCGGCGCGCGACCGCGGAGCCGATGCGGCCCATGCCGATAATGCCGAGGCGCTTGCCCGCCATGCGCTTGCCCAGCATCCAGGTCGGCGACCAGCCGCCCCATTCGGCGTCGTTGGTCAGCAGCGTAGAGCCTTCGGCGATGCGCCGCGGCACCGCGAGGATCAGCGCCATCGTCAGGTCGGCGACGTCTTCGGTGAGTACGCCCGGCGTATTCGTAACCGTGATGCCGCGGGCGAGTGCCGTCGCAACGTCGATGTGATCGACGCCATTGCCGAAATTGGCGATCAGCTTGAGGTTGGGGCCGGCCTGCGCCAGCACGCCGTTGTCGATGCGATCGGTGATGGTCGGAACGAGTACGTCGGCCATCTTCACGGCTTCGGCGAGTTCGGTCTGGCTCATGGCGCGGTCTTCGACGTTCAGGCGTGCGTCGAACAACTCGCGCATCCTCGTCTCGACCATGTCGGGAAGCCGCCGTGTTACCACGACGAGCGGCTTTTTCTTCGGCATCGCGCTCTTCCCGCCTTCACCCTGAAACGACTAAATCTGGCCGGGAAATGAGGGCCGGCCGGTCCGCCGTTTGTCTAGCAGAGGGGTTTTGAAACGCAAAGCAGCCGGCCCAAGGGCCTGGCGCTATTGACATTGCGCGGGCGCGACTATTTTTTGACCTTGGGGCGCAAGTACGGTTACGAAACGGCAATGCAATCCATTCTTCGCGTTCTTCTTGCCGCGGTTCTTGTCTTCGCGGCGGCAGCGCCGGTTCCCGTGGCTGCGCAGCATCAGAACAAGTTGCCGCTGCCGCGCTTTGTCAGCCTGCGCGCCGACAAGGTGCATGTCCGCAACGGCCCGAGCCAGAACCATGAAATCCGCTGGACCTTCGCCCGCGCCGGGCTTCCGGTCGAGATCATCGCGGAGTTCGAGAACTGGCGGCGGATTCGTGATTCGGACGGCGCCAATGGCTGGGTGCATCAGGCCATGCTCTCCGGGCGGCGGACCGCGATCGTGCGCGCCAATGCCGCGGCGAAGACCATCCCGGTCTATGAGCGCCCGAACGGAGAGGGCCGCCTGATCGCGGAATTGCAGCCCGGCGTGGTCGCGAGTGTTCGCGCCTGCACCAAAAGCTGGTGCCGGATCTCCGGAGACCGTTTTGACGGCTACATCCTGCAGACGCTCCTGTGGGGCGTCTATCCGGACGAGGTCATCGAGTAGCGGTAGCGGGAAAGATCAGGCCTGCGGCTTGCGGCGGAGCCGCACCACGACATCGACGCGCGCAACCTCGAAGCCTTCCGGCGGCGTCGGCATGCGATCGACCATGACTTCCGCTCCGGGGATGTCCAGAAGCTCGTTCTGGCCCTCGACGTAGAAGTGATGGTGATCGGAAGCGTTGGTGTCGAAATAGGTCTTGGATCCATCGACCGCGACCTCGCGCAACAGGCTCACTTCCGTGAACTGATGCAGCGTGTTGTAGACCGTCGCGAGCGATACCGGAAAACGGGCGCGCAGCGCTTCCTCGTGGAGCGACTCCGCGGTGATATGACGATCGCCCTTGGCGAACAGGAGCCAGCCCAGCGCCAGGCGCTGGCGCGTCGGACGAAGCCCGACTTCGCGCAGCATTTCGCGCACGTCGTGGAACGGGCAGCCCGTACGGCGGCCGGCGGGCTGCTCGACACGCAGGCGCTCGACCGGAAGGGTCATTTCGTCTTCTTCGAAGACCATACGCGGTTTCATCGGGTTGAGAATCTCGGCCATCGAAGCACTACCGTACAAAGGTAAAATAGGGTGAAACCAAGATGGCTTGCGCGGTGAAACGCCGTCCGCGCTGGCGATTGGTCATGCACTATAATAGGTGTTCGCGCCTGGCGGCGCAATAATTACAAAAAGCCATGGTTTATAAGGGGCTTCGCGCAGGCTTCCGTTGGCCGTTTGCCTTTGCTACGCAGATCAAGAGATAACACGGGCGGGAAAACGGACCGAGGGAAAATGACCGAGCGGCGCTCAAGCTTTGCCTATGAGGATTTGCTCGCTTGCGGGCGCGGTGAAATGTTCGGCCCCGGCAACGCGCAATTGCCGCTGCCGCCCATGCTGATGTTCGACCGGATCACCGAGATTTCGGAAACCGGCGGCGAAAACGGCAAGGGCTTCATCCGCGCCGAGCTCGATGTGAAGCCGGACCTCTGGTTCTTTCAATGCCACTTCAAGGGCGACCCGGTGATGCCCGGCTGTCTCGGCCTCGATGGACTGTGGCAGCTGGTCGGGTTCTTTCTCGGCTGGGTCGGCGCGGAAGGCCGCGGCCGCGCGCTGGGCGTCGGCGAGGTGAAGCTCACCGGCCAGATTCTTCCGAGCGTGAAGAAACTCGTCTATGGCATCGAGTTCAAGCGCGTCATGCGCTCGAAGCTCGTTCTCGGCATTGCCGATGGCTGGCTCAAGGCGGACGGCGAGGTGGTCTATCGCGTAAGCGACCTCAAGGTCGGTCTGTTCAAGGATGCGGCGCCGGCCACGGCGTGATTTCGAACCGGCCTTTGCGAAGCTAGAAAAGAGGTAGGAGATGCGTCGGGTCGTCGTCACCGGGATGGGCATCGTTTCGTCCATCGGCAACAACACCCAGGAAGTGCTTGCTTCGCTGCGCGAAGCAAAGAGCGGCATTTCCTTTTCCGAAGATCAGTCGAAGCTCGGCTTTCGCAGCCAGGTCGCGGGCGCGCCGACACTCGATCCGGCCGCCATCGTCGATCGCCGCGCCATGCGTTTTCACGGCGGCGGCACGGCATGGAATCACGTCGCCATGGACCAGGCGATTCTCGATGCCGGGCTCGAGGAAGGCGACGTCTCCAATCCGAAGACCGGCATCATCATGGGCTCCGGCGGTCCTTCGACCCGCACCATCGTCGAAGCCGCGCAGACCGCAAGGGAAAAAGGCCCGAAGCGCGTCGGCCCCTTCGCAGTGCCGAAAGCCATGTCCTCGACCGCGAGCGCCACGCTTGCGACCTGGTTCAAGATCAAGGGCTTCAATTATTCGATCTCCTCGGCCTGCGCGACCTCGAACCACTGCATCGGCAATGCTTACGAACTGATTCAGAGCGGCAAGCAGGACACCATGTTCGCCGGCGGCTGCGAGGAACTCGACTGGACCTTGTCGGTGCTGTTCGACGCGATGGGCGCGATGTCGTCGGGCTATAACGACAAGCCTGCGGTTGCCTCCCGCGCCTATGACAAGAACCGCGACGGCTTCGTGATCGCCGGAGGTGCCGGCGTGCTGGTGCTCGAAGAACTTTCGAAGGCCAAGGCCCGCGGCGCAAAGATCTACGGCGAGATCGCAGGCTACGGCGCAACTTCGGATGGCCACGACATGGTGCAACCTTCCGGCGAGGGTGCTGCGCGCTGCATGAAGATGGCGATGGAAGGGCTGACGCTTCCGGTCGACTACATCAACCCGCACGCCACCTCGACGCCGATCGGCGACCAGAAGGAAATCGAAGCGATCCGCGAAGTGTTCGGCAAGAACATTCCGTTGATTTCCGCGACCAAGTCGCTCACCGGCCATTCGCTCGGCGCGACCGGCGTGCAGGAAGCGATCTATTCGCTCCTGATGATGAACAACGGCTTCATCTGCGAAAGCGCGCATATCGACGAGATCGATCCCGAGTTCGCGGATCTGCCGATCGTTCGCAAGCGGCAGGACAATGTGAATCTGAATTGCGTGCTGTCGAATTCCTTCGGTTTCGGCGGCACCAATGCGACCCTCGTTTTCAAGAAACTGGATGCGTAAGAGCACTCAATGCAGGGACTGATGCACGGCAAGCGCGGCGTCATCATGGGCGTCGCCAACGATCACTCCATCGCATGGGGCATCGCCCAGGCGCTGGCCAAGCACGGCGCCGAGATCGCCTTCACCTTTCAGGGTGAGGCGCTCGAGCGCCGCGTGCGGCCGCTTGCAGAATCGGTCGGCTCGAAGCTCGTGCTGCCTTGCGATGTCGAGGACGTGAGCACGGTGGATGCGGTGTTCGACGAACTGAAGAAGCAATGGGGCACCATCGACTTTTATGTCCACGCCATCGGCTTTTCGGACAAAAACGAATTGAAGGGCCGCTTCGCGGATACGTCGCGGGATAACTTCATCCGTACCATGGTGATTTCGGCGTTCTCCTTTGCCGAAGGCGCGAAGCGCGCCGCGGAATTGATGCCGAACGGCGGCTCGATGATCACGCTGACCTATAACGGCGGCGATCGCGCGATGCCGAACTACAACGTCATGGGGCTCGCGAAGGCCGCGCTGGAATCTTCGGTGCGCTATCTCGCGGTGGATTTCGGCCATCAGAAAATCCGCGTGAACGCGATTTCCGCGGGCCCGATCCGCACGCTTGCCGGCGCCGGCATCGGTGATGCGCGCGCGATGTTCGCGTTCCAGCAGCGTCATTCGCCGCTCGGCCGCGGGGTCACGCTCGACGAACTCGGTGGTGCCGGCCTCTATCTCCTGTCGGACCTCTCCGGCGGCGTCACCGGCGAAATCCATTTCGTCGATTCCGGCTACAACGTGATCGCCATGCCGAACCCGGAAGCGCTGCGGCGGGAAGCTTCGGGTAACGGCGCGGAGTAAAAGCGCGCCCGGCCTTTGGCCCGCGCTTGCGGCTGCGACGTTTCAGACGTCGACCAGTTTTTCGATCCGTTCGCGCGCCTCGATGCAATAATAGCCTGCGTGCCGGCTCAGCACTTCGGCGCGCATCCATTCGTTCACGATGCGGCTGACGTTCTCGCGCGCAATGCCGGCCATCGCCGCGAGATCGCTCTGGTCGAGTTTCTGGCGGATCAGGAGCCGCCCTTCGCCGATCTCCTCGCCGAAGGTTTCGGCAAGGTCGAGCAGTGCATAGGCGACCCGGCCTTTCGGCGACAGGAAACTCCAGGCGGCTGCGATCTCGTTCATGTCGCGCACCCGCCGCGCGAGGAGCGCGGTGACGTGACGATAAAGTTCGGGATGCTTTTCGGCATAGGCGACGAAAGCGCCGCGGCTGATGAAGGACAGCTCGGTATCGCGCACCGCATAGGCCGCCGTGGAGCGCGGCGCGGCATCGATCATCGAAAGTTCGCCGACGACCGCGCCGGGTCCGAGGATGTCGAGAATGCGCTCGCTGCCTTCGGCGGAAAGAATGCAGAGCTTCAACAGCCCGCTTTCGATCCGGTAACAGCCGTTGCCGTCGTCACCGGCGGAGAACAGCAATTCGTCCGCGGCAAGCTTCACGCGGCTCGCCATCGCGAAAAGCCCCGCCGACAACTCGTCGGGGAGCAGCGTGACGAACTGGTTGTTGCGGCGGAACTGCCCCCGGCGCTTCTCCATGAAGCGCAGCATAGCGCGAACTTTGTCCCGGCCAAAAGCAATCCGCCCGGCTTGCGCCGGGCGGTTCTCAAGGAGGTCAGCCATGAGAGTTTCGCTTAGAGGCAGACGTAGGCCTTGCCGTACTTGGTCCACTTCACGAAGCAACCCGAGGGGCCATAGAAACCGTAGACATACGGGTTGTAGTAGTAGTGGCCGTGCCAGTGGTTCTTGTGCCAGTGCTTCTTGTGCTTCCAGCCGGCTTCTGCAGCGGTCGTGCCGACCGAAAGCGTGGCGATCGTGAGCGTCAGGGCGGCGGCGACACCGGTAAGGATTTTCTTCAGGGTCATTTCTCTCTCCATCAGGTCGGAGCGACATCCGCTCCGTTCATGAGAAGGAAGGTAAGGCAGACCTTCGCGCCGTCATGTGATGGCGGTCACAGATCGACCGCTTGCGCGATCACAGGCGCGTGAATGAATGCTTGTTCAAGTCGTTGAAAAATAAAGAAAAAGGGCGATCCGCGAGGATCGCCCTTCGTGATTGTCGCGTTGTCTGAACGCCTATTCAGCGGCGATCGGCGTATCGAGTTCAACGCCCACCGCTGCAGCGACTCCTTTTCCGTATTCAGGATCGGCTTTGTAGAAGTGCACGAGCTGACGCTTGATGATTTCCACCGGCACGCCGTCCATCGCAGCCTTGATGTTGTGAAACAGCTGCTGCTTCTGGTCCGCCGTCATGAGCCGGAAGAGATCGCCCGGCTGCCGATAATCGTCGTTGCCGTCGCGGTGATTGTAGCGGTCCGCATCACCCGAAATCTTCAGCGGCGGCTCGCGATATTGCTCCGCCTGCACCGGACCGCCGACCGTGTTCGGTTCGTAATAGGCATCCGGATTGGCGTGGCCAGCAAGCCGCATCGAGCCATCGGCATGATAGGTGTTCACCGCGGAGCGCGGCTTGTTCACCGGCAACTGGTGATGATTGATGCCGACGCGATAGCGATGCGCGTCCGCGTAGGAGAAGATGCGGGCCTGCAGCATCTTGTCGGGCGAGTGTCCGATACCCGGTACGATGTTGGAGGGCGCGAGTGCCGCCTGCTCGACTTCCGCGAAATAGTTTTCCGGGTTCTTGTTCAGTTCGAGCATGCCGACTTCGATCAGCGGATAGTCGCCATGCGGCCAGACTTTCGTGAGATCGAACGGGTTGTACCAGTGCTTGCCGGCGTCTTCTTCCGGCATGACCTGCACATAGAATTTCCAGCGCGGAAACTCCTTGCGCTCGATCGCTTCATAGAGATCGCGCTGGTGCGTTTCGCGGTCGTGCGCGATTTTCTCGCCGCCTTCCGCATTGGTCCAGTTCTTGATGCCCTGTTCGGTCTTGAAGTGGAATTTGACCCAGAAGCGCTCGTTCTTCGCATTGATGAACGAGTAAGTATGCGAGCCGAAGCCGTCGATATGACGATAGGTCTGCGGCAGGCCGCGGTCCGACATCAGGATCGTGACCTGATGCAGGCTTTCCGGCGAGAGCGACCAGAAATCCCACATGGCAAGCGGCGAGCGCATGTTCGTGCGCGGGTGGCGCTTCTGCGTGTGGATGAAGTCGGGAAACTTCAGCGGGTCGCGGAGGAAGAACACCGGCGTGTTGTTGCCGACGATGTCCCAGTTGCCTTCGTCGGTATAGAAGCGCAGCGCAAAGCCGCGCACGTCGCGCTCGGCGTCGGCAGCACCGCGCTCACCGGCGACGGTCGAGAAGCGCAGGAAGGCTTCGGTTTTCTTGCCCGGCTGCAGCGCGCTCGCCTTGGTGTATTTCGAAATGTCCTTGGTGATCGTGAGCGTGCCGTAAGCACCGGAGCCCTTGGCGTGAACGGTCCGCTCCGGAATGCGCTCGCGATTCTGGTGCGCGAGTTTCTCGAGCAGGTGGAAGTCCTGCATCAGTAC
>JAEZFA010000272.1 GCA_023417665.1 Pseudomonadota bacterium
CACTGGCGGACGACGCCGGCCACCGATCTGCCGCGTGTGAATCTTCCGCTGCCGCCTGCGAAGCAGCCGTCGCTGCAGCAAACGCAGAACCAGAAGAAGCAGGCGCCGGCCGTCCAGTAAGCATTCGTTTACGATCTTCCGCCGCTAATCCCGCATTAACGCTGTTTCCCCTAGGGTCCCGAGACGACAGCAGTCTCGCAGGCCCCAGTATTATGTATGCGTTCTTCCGGAGAAACGGCCGCGCGTTCCTTGTGACGCTCGGCGCGCTGGCTTGGGCCGCGCTGCCTTTCACCGTATTTGCCCAGACCCGCGCCGAGGCGCCCGCGGCGGAGATCACGGCTTCGCTCGAAAACGGCTTCGCGCGGCTGATGTTCACCTTCCCCGAAGAGATCAAGACCGACGTGCGGCTGTCGGACAACAACGTGCTGGTCATCCGCTTTGCGAAGCCGTTGCGCGTGTCGGTCGACCGCGTGCAGACCCAGTTCAAGGATTTCGTGCAGGCCGTGCGCGCCGATCCCGACGGCACGGCGGTGCGCATCGCCTTCCTGCACAAGCTCACGGTCAACACCATGGAGGCCGGCGAAAAGCTGTTCGTCGATCTGCTGCCGCAGGACTGGAGCGGGATGCCGCCGGGACTGCCGCAGGAGGTGGTCGACGAACTCGTGCGGCGCGCCCGCGATGCCGAGCGCAGGGCGGTTTCGCAGCAGAAGAAAGCGCGGGAATGGCAGCCCGTGCGTCTGCGCTTTGCCGACTCGCCGACGTTCTCGCGCTTCGCCTTTACGATGAGCGAGCCGATTACGGTGCGGGCCGAGCAGGACGGGCAGGAAGTCCGGATCGTGTTCGATGCGCCGGTGAAGATCGATTTCGGCGATGCGCAGGGTGCCTTGCCGGAGAGCGTGGTTTCGCTCGAGGCGGATTACTCGCAAGGCAAGGCAATCGCGCGTCTCGTGATCGCGCCGAACGCGACGATCCGGCAATTCCGCGAGCAGAGCGCTTTTGTAATCGATGTGACGCCGGCACCTCCGGCCAAGCCCGAGCAAATTCAGGGTGAGGCAGAAACGCCGGTCCGCGCGGCAGAAGCGCCGGTGAAAGCCGACCCGCCTGCAAAAGTAGAACTGCCTGCAAAGACGCAAACGCCTGCTGCCGCAGAAACGCCGGCCACGTCGCAGACGCCGGCAGTGCCGCCGGTGAAGACCGCTGAGCCCAAAGTGAAGCCGGCGCCGAAGCCGCTGACCGCGGAAGTGCGGGCGAGCGTGATGCAGGTGCAGAACGGTATTCGCATTCATTTTCCCTTCGACGAGCCGGTCGCGTCCGCGGTGTTTCGGCGCGGCGATCGCGTGTGGATCGCGTTCGATACCTCCCGCGAGATCAACGTCAGCGAGTTGAGCGCGGATGTCACGCGCAGCTTCTCGGAAGTTTCGGTTGTCGACAGCGAGCAGGGCAAGGTTATCCGGCTGAAACTGAAAGGCGGCTGGCTCACCAGCGCCGAGACGGACGGAGGCAACTGGACCGTTCACTTCGGGGATGCCGTGGTGGCAACGACCCGTCCGCTGATGGTGCAGCGCCTGTCGGACGAAAGCGGGCCTGCGCTCGTCGTGCCGCTTGAAAATGCGATGAAGAGCAAGGTTTATCGTGTCGAAGATCCCGAGATCGGCGATGTAGTGCTGATCGTCACGGCCTTCGCGCCGGTGCGCGGCGTATTGCGCGCGCAGGACTTCGTGGAGTTTCGTCTGCTGCCGTCGGCGCAGGGTGTCGCGGTCCAGCCGCTTGCGGATGATGTCCGGATCACGCTTCGTCCCGACCATGTGACAATCGGCCGGCCCAAGGGACTTGCTCTTTCCACCGCGTCCCGTCCGCCGCGTTCGCAACCCGAACGCCTGACATCATCGCCGCTGGACGCGACGCTGTGGGAAGCGGAGCGCAATCGCCGCTATCAGGACCGCGAAGACACGCTGACGACTGCCTCGCTCAATGCCGAGCCGAACCGCAAGCTCGATACGCGGCTGGAACTTGCGACATTCTATCTCGCGCATGGCCTTTCGACCGAGGCGAAGGGCGTGCTCGATGCGCTGGTGCGCGAGGACAGCAAGTTTCCCGGCAGCGCGCGATTCTATCTGCTGCGCGGTTTGAGCGAGCTGATGATCGGCCGCGCGGCGCGCGCGCTCGACAACTTCTCAAAGGCCGAGCTTGCGGACTCGCAGGAAGCGGCATTGTTGCGCACGATCGCTCACGCCGAACTCGGCGCCTGGCCCGAGGCGCGCGAGCAGTTCCGCAGCGGAATGATCGCGCTCAAGCTGCTTCCGATCGATTTGCAGCGCCGTATTCTGATCGCAGCCCTGCGCGCATCGGTGGAAGTCCGTGATTTCCCCGAAGCCGACCGCCTGATGAACGAACTGGAAGCGACCGAGGTGCCGCCGGAACTGGCTGCGGAACACGCCGTGCTCGCCGCGCATATCGCGGAGGGATTTGGCCGGATCGACCGCGCCGGTTCGCTGTTCGAGGTCGCGGCGAAGTCGGAGAACAGCCCGGCCGGCGCGGAAGCCCGCTACAAGCTGGTCGAAATGAAATACGCCCGCGGTGAGATCAATCGCGCGAAGGCGATCGAGAGTCTCGAATCGCTGGCTTTCGTCTGGCGCGGTGATCGCATCGAGCTGGAAACGAACCGATTGCTTGCGCGGCTCTATGTGCAGGAAGCGCGATATCGCGATGCGTTCCGGCTTCTGGATGCAGCGCTCCTTTCGCAGGCCAATGCCTCGCTAACGCGAACCCTGCAGAACGAAATGGCGCAGGTGTTCGAAGACCTGTTTCTTTCCGGCAAGGCCGATGCGCTGCCGCCGATCGATGCGCTCGCGCTTTATTACGACTTCGCCAAGCTGACGCCGATCGGGCGGCGCGGCGACGAACTGATCCGGCGGCTTGCGGACCGGCTGGCGTCGATCGACCTGCTCGACCAGTCGGCCGAGCTGCTGCAGTATCAGGTCGAATTCCGGCTCACCGGCGCCGCGCGGTCGCAGGTTGCGACCCGGCTTGCGATCGTGCACCTGATGAACCACAAGCCGCAGAAGGCGGTTGCCATTCTTGCGGCGACCCGGCTTGCGGATCTGCCCAAGGAACTGCGCGAGCAGCGCATGCTGCTCGAGTCGAGGGCGCTGATGGATACCCGGCGCTTCGATCAGGCGCTCGATATCATCGCCGCCCTGCAGACGCCGGAAGCCGCGCGGCAGCGAGCCGATATTCTGTTTCAGGCGCGGCGCTGGCGGCAGGCGGGCGAGGCAATCGAGGCCATGCTCGGCGATCGCGCGAACGGCGAGGAGCCGCTAAGCGAACTCGAGCGGCACGACATTCTGCGCGCCGGCCTTGCCTATGCGCTGGCCGGCGAGACGCTGGGGCTCACGCGGCTCAAGGAAAAGTTCGCGGCCAAGCTGGTGGACGGCGAGGAGAAAGCGGCGTTCGAGCAGATCACGCTCGAGCCCGGACCGCGCGCCATCGGCGCGACTTCCAAGCTGCTGGCAAATACGGATTCGCTCGGCGTGTTCCTGAAGCTTTATCACGCGCGCTATCCGGCGACGACGGATCAGGCGCCGCGCAAGGATCAGCTTTCGCAGCGTTGACGCTAAGTCCCGAAGCTCTGCACCAGCGAGCCTGCAACCAGGCTCCAGCCGTCGACCAGCACGAAGAAGATCAGCTTGAACGGCAGCGATACGATGACCGGCGGCAGCATCATCATGCCCATGGACATCAG
>JAEZFA010000074.1 GCA_023417665.1 Pseudomonadota bacterium
GACTGGCCGACGCTTGCCGCGCGCGCCGGCATTACCAAAACCGAAGCGCTCTTTGCCGCCGTGAAGCGCCGCGATACCTGGTCCGGCGTTTCGGTGCTGTGGCCGGTGGAGGGCACCGACACTGCGCGTCCCGTCGATCTTGCGGCCCTTCCGGTGTTCGATCGCGAGCGCAATTTTCTCGGCTATCGCGGCTTCGGTGTGTTCCGCGAGCCGATCCCCTTCATCGCGAAGCCGCGGCCGGTGACGACACCTGCGCAGGCCGCCGCAGACAACGGCACCGAACGGGAAGCGGCGAAGACCGCGCCTTCGGAAGAAACCGTGGCCGACGGCGAATTTCCGCTGGTGCAAGCGCTCGTTGAAACCATGCCGACCGCAGCGCCCGTCGCGAAAGCCGACAACGTCAGCGAAGAGACTGCCGCCAATGACGAGTTTCCGCTGGCGCAGCCCGTGGACGAAGACGCCCGCACGCTGCGGGATATTGCATCCGCGCTGGAGGATGACCTTTCGGAAGCGCAAGACGGCTCCGTAGACGACACACCGGCGGAAGACGCCGCCGTCGAAGACGAAAACGACGAAGTCACCGCAGCGAACGAAGAAAGCGAAGAGGAAGAAGCGCCGATACCGGCCGTGCCCGATCACGCAGCTACGCAGGACGCCGAAGCGCCGGCTTCGCCGCAGAATGCCGCGCCGGAAAAGACCAGCGCGCTGACGGCGAAGGAACAGATTGCCTTCCGCGAAATCGGCCGCGTGCTGTTGCAGGACACGCTCGGCAGCGAACGCGCAGGCGTGTTACGCGATCTCGACAGGGCGATCGGCCTTCAGGCGGAAACCAGCGCCGCAGAGACGCCGGAAGAACAGCCCGAAACGCCTGCGCTCGAAGCTTCCGAAGCAGCACCGCAAGCACCGTCGGAGCCCGCGCCCATGCTTGCGCCGTCTGCCGATCTGACGGGAGTGAGCGAACGCGCGCTGATGGACCGCATTCCGCTCGGCATCGCGGTGCATCGCGACGAGAAGCTCCTTTACGCAAACCGCGCGCTGCTCGACTGGGTCGGCTTCGAGAACCTCGAAACGCTGGAGCAGTCGGGCGGACTTTCCCGCATCTTTTCCGGCGCCGCCGCCCCGGCAGGCGAAGCCGATCCCACCATCTCGCGCACGCTTGCGGTGCAGGGCCCGAAGGGCGAGCCGATTCCGGTCGAGACCCGGCTGTTCTCCACGCCCTGGTACGGCAAGGCCGCGCTGGTCTATGTGCTGCGCCGCGCCAATGCCGGCTTCGACGAGCGGCGCGAAAGCATGGAACGTGCGCTGCGCGCGGCGGAAGCCGCCACGCGCGACCAGCAGGCGATCCTCGACACTGCGACCGACGGCGTGCTGATCATCGACCGCGACGGCAAGGTACTCGGCATGAACAAATCCGCCGAAGCGCTGTTCAGTTTCGACTTCGCGGAAGTGCAGAACTCCTCCTTCACCATGCTGTTCGCGCCCGAGAGCCATCGCGCGGCGGTCGATTACCTCGACAAGCTTGCCTCGAACGGCGTCGCGAGCATCCTCAATGACGGACGCGAGGTGGTGGGGCGCGAGCGCAACGGCGGTCTCATTCCGCTGTTCATGAATCTCGGCAAGGTCGGCGACGACGGCCAGAAATTCTGCGCGGTCCTGCGCGACATCACGCAATGGAAGCGCGCCGAAGAGGAACTGACCAGCGCGCGGCGACAGGCGGAAACCGCAAGCTCGCACAAGTCCGATTTCCTCGCTAAGATCAGTCACGAAATGCGCACGCCCCTGAACGCCATCATCGGCTTTGCCGAGGTGATGATCGAGGAGCGCTTCGGACCGATCGGCTCGGAGCGCTATCGCGAATACCTCAAGGACATTCATCAGTCCGGCGCGCATCTGATCTCGCTCATCAACGATCTGCTCGATCTTTCCAAGATCGAGGCGGGCAAGCTCGAACTGGATTTCACCAGCGTCGACCTGAACGATGTCGCGAAACAATGCATCTCGATCATGCAGCCGCAGGCCAACCGCGAGCGGATCATCATCCGCACCGCGCTTGCCGAGCATCTGCCGCCGGTAGTCGCGGACCTGCGCTCGATCCGGCAGATCGTCCTGAACCTGCTGTCGAACTCGGTAAAGTTCACCCGGCCCGGCGGTCAGGTGATCCTTTCGACCTCGACCACCGACAAGGGCGAAGTGGTGATGCGGGTGCGCGACACCGGCGTCGGCATGAGCGGCGAGGAAATCACCGCCGCGCTCGAGCCGTTCCGCCAGCTTGCGACGTCGGGTCGCGACACCAAGGAAGGCACCGGCCTCGGCCTGCCGCTGACCAAGGCGCTCGTGGAAGCAAACCGCGCGAGCTTCCAGATCAAGAGCGCGGTCAATTCCGGCACGCTGATCGAGATCGCATTTCCGTCGACCCGCGTACTGGCTGGCTAATTGCGCGCAGCGTGCTATCCATTGGCGTGTTAGCCTGTTCCCCGTGAGGGACGCCATGAAGTTCGATCGACGCTCCGTTCTTGCGGCACTTGCCGCCGCCACGCTCGCACCTCGCTTCGCCGCTGCAGCGAAGCTGACGGACTCCTCCGGGCGGATCATCGAAATTCCCGACAAGGTGCTGCGTGTTTTTCCTGCCGGGCCGCCGGCCGCCATCATGCTCTATACGCTCGCGCCGGACCTGTTGGTCGGATGGCCGCGTGCGCCGTCTCCCGCCGAGCGCGAATTTCTGCTTCCCGAGGCCGCGGTGAAGCCCGAACTCGGCCGCATCACCGGACGCGGCAACACCGCCAACCTCGAAGTCGTGCTCGCGCAGAAGCCCGATCTCATTCTCGATGTCGGCTCTACCAACCAGACGTTCATTTCGCTTGCCGAGCGCGTACGGGAGCAGACCGGAATCCCCTATGCGCTGCTCGACGGACGTTTCGAGGCAACCGCCGATTCCTATCGCCTGCTCGGGAAAATGATCGGCCGCGAACAGAGAGCCGAAGAACTCGCGAAATATACCGAAGAAACATTTGCGACGATCACGCGGCGCGTCGCGGCAATCCCGCAGCCGGAACGACCGCTCATCTATTATGCGCGCGGCCCCCGCGGGCTGGAGACCGGGCTTGGCGGTTCGATCAACGTCGAATCGCTCGAACTCCTCGCACGCAACGCCGCGGGCGGCACCAAAGGCGGCATGGCGAATGTCTCCATCGAACAGGTGCTGGCCTGGAACCCCGACGCGATCTTCACCATCGAGCCTGCCTTTGCCGACAATGTGTACAAGGAGGCCGGCTGGGCCGCGCTCGATGCCGTGAAGAAAAAGCGCGTCCATCTCTCGCCGCGCCTGCCGTTCGGCTGGATCGATTTTCCGCCTTCGGTCAATCGCCTGATCGGCCTGTGGTGGCTCGGCAAGACGCTTTATCCCGCGCGTTTTCCCGAGGACATGAGCCGCGTCACGCGCGATTTCTACCAGCGCTTCTATCATATCGCGCTGTCCGACGAGCAACTCGCCCGCGTATTGTCGGGCCGCGGTTGATCATGCACCGGTCGGGATTTTCAAGTTTGGCGATTTCGCTGGCGCTGCTTGCCGCGGGTTTTGCGATCGCGCTTCTGGTCGGACGCTTTCCGGTTTCTTTCGGCGATGTCATCGCAGTTCTGTGGTCGAAACTTTCGGGCGCACCTTCCGGCGTCTCGCCGGCAACGGAGGCGGTCGTGCTGCAGGTGCGCGGGCCACGCGTGGTTGCGGCCTTTCTCGTCGGCGCGGCACTCAGCGTCGCTGGCGCGGCGTTCCAGGGATTGTTTCGCAACCCGCTGGTTTCCCCGGATATTCTTGGCGCATCCTCCGGCGCCGCACTCGGGGCGGTGGTCGGCATTTTCTTTTCGCTCGGCGTGTTCGCGATCCAGGCCTTCGCGTTTCTCGGCGGGCTTGTTGCGGTTGCCGCGGTCTATCTGATCGGCTCGGCGATGCGTACGCGCGATCCGATCCTCGTGCTGGTGCTTGCCGGTGTCGTGATCGGCGCCCTGCTGGGCTCGGGCGTCGGCCTCATCAAGTATCTTGCCGATCCCTATAACCAGCTTCCGGCTATCACCTTCTGGCTGCTCGGCAGCCTTGCCGCGACCAGTGCTTCCGATCTCGTGTCACTGGTCTGGCTCGTTGCGCTCGGCACCTTCGTGCTGCTCTTGCTGCGTCATCGCATGAACGTCATGTCGCTGCCGGAAGAAGAAGCCCGCGCGCTCGGTATCGCGACCGGACCGATGCGTGTCGCGATCGTCGCCGCGGCAACCCTCGTCACTTCCGCAAGCGTGGCGGCCGCCGGCATCATCGGCTGGATCGGACTTGTCGTGCCGCATATTGCGCGCTCGCTGACCGGACCGGACTTCGCGAAGCTCCTGCCCGTCGCGGCCCTGCTCGGCGGCAGTTTCCTGCTCGTCATCGACACGATTGCGCGCACCGCCGCACCGATCGAGATCCCGCTCGGCATTCTCACCGCTTTCGCCGGCACGCCGTTCTTTATCTGGCTGCTCGCCGGCATGCAGAAGAACTGGTCATGACGATTGCCGCTCGCGCACTCGCCATCGGCTATCGCGACCGGCTGGTCGGCGACAATCTTTCCGTCGACATGAATGAAGGCGAAGCGCTTGCGCTGCTGGGGCCGAACGGCGGCGGCAAGACGACCTTGCTCAAGACGCTCCTCGGCCTGTTGCCGCCGCGCGGCGGCACGGTGACGCTGGACGGAAAGCCGTTATCCTCGTTCACCGTGCGCGAGCGCGCGCAGGTGATCGCCTATGTGCCGCAGGTGCATACCGGCACCTTCGCCTTTCCGGTCGAAACGGTCGTGCTCATGGGCCGCACTGCGCATGGCTCACTGTTTGCGCGGCCCGGCGCAAAAGACATTGCCGTCGCACGACAAATGCTCGCGCGGCTCGGCATCGCGCATCTTTCTGGCCGCCCCTATACCGAGATTTCAGGTGGCGAGCGGCAACTCGTGCTGCTCGCGCGCGCGCTGGCGCAGGAACCGCGTTTCGTCGTGCTCGACGAGCCGACCGCCGCGCTCGACTTCGGCAACCAGGGCAAGGTGCTGAACGAGATCGAAGCGCTCGCGCGGTCCGGGCTCGGCGTGCTTTTTACGACGCATGATCCGAACCATGCCTTGCGTGCCGCGCATCGCGCGATCCTGCTGCGCGAGGGACGGATCGTTGCCGAAGGCGAGACGCGAAACGTGCTGACGCAGGAAAATCTGGAAGCGCTTTATGGCGCGCCGGTTCTGCCGGTTGCGGATCAGGCGACCGTCGCGTTCCTGCCGGGCTAGGCGCGCTTTCTCACTTTACTTCGCAGACCTGACGATGCGGCTGCTCGCCTCGGGTGGCGTCGCCCCAGCGGCAGACCAGCCTGCCCTTCGGCGCGGCCTTGGGTTGCGTGCGTACCACGGGCGGCTGTTGCGGCTGGGGACGAACGCAGGCGCCGTTCTGCGCGCGAACAAGACCGGGGGCACAGGCGGCAATGCAATAGTCGCCCTGTGCGGTCTGGCCGGGGCCGCAAACCAGCGGGCAGACGCGCGCAGTTTTCCCGCGCAAGGCTTCAAGCGCATCAGCACTCGGCGCGCTTGCGTCGAACTTCGTCGCGGCATGCTGATTGAATGCGGTCAGCGCCTTTCTGGAATCGTCGTTCCAGAGCGTTTCGTCACCGATGGCGCCGCATCCGACCCGACGCAGTTCAGCGTTGAGCTTCACGGTGAGTTCGCGCGTCTCGGCTTCCTGCAAACGCTTGAGCTGCGCGCGTGCAAGCTGCGCGTGATAGCCGTCGGCGTGACGCTTCAGAAACTGCTCATAGGCGTCGCGCGTGTCGATTTTCTGCGTGAGCTCAAAATCGCGCCGCGCCTCTGCCTGCGGATCGGGCCGCGGGCTTTCGGTTTTCGTCACGGCTTCAGGCGGCACGGCTTGGGGTGGCTCTTGCGCCGGTGCAGGCGGCACATCGGGTGTCGCGACCGGTTGCGGCTCGTTTCTTTGCACGACCTGCGCCGGCGGCGGCTCGGCCTGTTGCGGCTGGCGCGTGAGTAGCGGCGGCGGCTGCACGATCACTGCCGGCCCTCGCGTACCGAACAGGTTCAGTGACTTGCCTCCGATCAGCAGCACCACACCGACAAGCGTTGCCGCGACCACGACAGGTGCCACCCAGCGCCACGACGAAGGCTTTTTCGGATTGAGCGCGGTCGCGGGTACCGGCGCGGAATGTGGTGCCGTGCTGAAGGTAGGGGCCGGCGCGAGATTGTCGCGCGCGATCGCGACCGTGACGGAGGAAGCCTTTGCATCGCGCCAGCCGAGTTC
>JAEZFA010000115.1 GCA_023417665.1 Pseudomonadota bacterium
CGCCCGGAGGGCGGCCCAAGTCTAGGGAGGAAACGCCCAAGGAGGGCGGCGAAAACGCGACGCCATCGCGTATCGCACCGCAATAATATGCTCCCGCATCGCAAAATAAGCAAGCATTACTTACATAACTTTTTCGGGATCGGGTGGCCCGCGAGCGGGAAGGTTAGCGCAAGAAAATCAATGCGTTAGCGCGTCGTCCGGGATTTTCCTGCCAAAAGGTAGCAGCCAACCGATATGGCCAGCAGCACCGCCTGCAGCCCGAACGCGGCCTGATAGGCTGCAAGCGGATAAACCGTCTGCGCCGGCGCCATGTATTCGATTACTGCGCCGGTCGCGGCCTGGAAAACGAAAACCCCGCCCATGGTCGCAAGGTTGAGGAGCGTAAGTCCCCGGCCGACGAGGTGCGGCGGAAACATCGCACGCGCCTGTGCAACCAGAAGCGGCGGGTATCCGGTGACAAGCCCATAGGTCACGAACCAAACCAAGAGCAGCCAGGACGGCATCCTGCCGGCGAGCGAGATCCAGATCAGCATGGCAAGCGTCAGCAATGCGCCGATCAGGACAGGCGTTCGGTAGTTTCCGAACACGCGGTCGGCCATGCCCCAGCAGAACGCTGCCCCCATGCTCGAAAGCGCAAGCAACAGCAGATAGAAGCCGCGCCGGTCGAGATCGTAGCCATAGACATGCGCGAGATAAGGCCCGCCCCACAGGCCCAGGATCGTGATGACGACGGCGTAGTTGGTCAGGAACATCGCGAAGATCGGCCAGAACGACGGCGTGCGCGTCACGACCAGAAGCCCGCGCAGACTTTCGGCGAGATTCTCTTTCTTGTGCTCGGGCGGGGACGCCCCCGGCGGATCGTCGCGCACCCACCACAGCACGATCAGCCCGGAAAGGCCGGCAAGAACCGCAACGATGATGAAGCTCGCACGCCAGCCGATGGTGGATGCAGCGAAGGCCAGCGGCGAAGTCGCGGCAAGCAATCCGAGCCCGGATAGGCCGAGTTGAAGACCGACCACGGTGGAGAAATATTTCGGCTGAAACCAGCGCGCATAGATCGCAAGCGGCGCGACATAGAAGCTCGAGCAGCCGAGCGCCATCAGCACGCGCCCGAATACCAGCGTATTGAGGTCCTGCCCCAATGCGAAGACGAGCGACCCGCCGACCGCCAGCACCGTCGACCACAGCATGGTGATGCGCGGCCCGAACCGATCGATCAGCATGCCGACCGGAATCTGGGCGATCGCAAAGGCGAGAAAGAACGAGCTCGAAAGCAGCGCCAGCCCCGCAGCGCTGATATTCAGCTCATTCACGAGATTGGGCGCGATCACGCTGATCGCGCTACGCAGGAACTGGCTGACGAGCTGCGCCGTGGACAGGACGGCGACCATCCAGATCCCGGCGCGAAGATTCACTTGGAAAGCAGGCGACGCTGGACTGCCGGCGCGGTCTGCGCCGGATAACGGCTCCTCCTTCACGTCGCGGCTCCCCGGAAAATCGGGCTTACGCCCTTGTTTTTCACATTCTGCGAGTGCCATGGCGACGCGCCGGTTTCAACTACCGCCCCTGCAGCAGGGCGTTGCCCGGAGCACATGCCGCCCGTTAGATTGCGGGCCTTCGCGATGGGAGAACGGTTCCATGAGATTCGGCCAGCTTGCGATAATGCTTGCAACCACCTTGGCACTCGCCGTGACGGCAGCGCCCGCCGGCGCGCAATGGAGTTCCAAACAGCGCACCGAGTTCATCAACGATTGCCTCGCCTCTTGCCGCAAGAACCCGCGTGTCTCCGAGGCGCAGCGCCCGCAATGCGACGACTACTGTGTCTGCGTCGCAAACGAGGGCGAAAAGCTTTTCAACGAGGCGCAGTACGAACAGCTCAACAAGGACTTCATCGCCCGCCGGCAGACCGCCGACGTCAAACGGCTTCAGGAACTGGCGCCTGTCTGCAACCGCAGAGCCTTCGCGCCGCGCTGACAACCGGAAAGCTGTCCGAACATGGGTGCGGTCGATTTCGCGGCCTTCGTGGATGAACTTGCAAAAGTCGCGGGGGATGCCATCCGGCCGTTCTTCCGGACCGCGCTTGCGATCGACAACAAGAAGCGCAAGGGCGACTTCGATCCGGTGACGGCGGCCGACCGTGCCGCCGAAACCGCAATGCGTGCGCTGATCCAGAAGCACTTTCCCGCACACGGCATCGTCGGCGAGGAGTTCGACGACGTGAAGAGCAACGCTCCCTACACATGGGTGCTCGACCCGATCGACGGCACGAAATCATTTGTTGCCGGCATGCCGGTCTGGGGGACCCTGATCGGGCTCTGCAAGGACGAGGCGCCGGTCTACGGCATGATGGCGCAACCCTTCATCGGCGAGCGCTTCACCGGCGACGGCGCGAGCTCGAAATATCGCGGGCCCGCGGGCGAGCGAAAACTGATGACGCGAGCCTGTACCTCGCTCGATGAAGCGGTGCTCTTTACGACCAGCCCGCACCTTTTCGAGCCGGAGGAGCGCAGCTGCTTCGAGGCCGTCGAGAAGAACGTCCGGCTCTCGCGCTTCGGCGGCGACTGCTACGCTTATTGCATGATCGCGGCCGGTCACGTCGATCTCGTGATCGAGGCCGGGCTCGATCCCTATGATATCCTGCCGCTGATCCCGATCGTCGAAGGTGCGGGCGGCGTGGTCACCAACTGGCAGGGCGAGAGCGCGACCAAAGGCGGCCGGATCGTTGCGGCCGGCGACCGTCGCGTGCTCGACGCCGCGCTGAAAATCCTGAACGCCTAGAACGTCGCCGAACCCGGCACGAAAGCATCGAACGCGGCCCAGAACTGCGCGCGGATCGCGTCGCGCTCGATCATGATCTCATGCTGGCTGCCGGGAATGGTCAGCATCGCACCCGCGCGAAGCCGGATCGCAAACTTCTCCGACGCAAGCGTCGACACGAGCCGGTCGTCGCCCGCGCCGAGAATGAGGATCGGCTGGTGCAGCCGCGTCGGATATTCCGGCGCGAGAAACTCGTCGGTCTGGCGGAAGGCCGCGGCGATCCACGAGTAAGTAGGAGAGCCGAGGCCGAGTGACGGCTCCGCCTCAACGATCGCGGCAATGCGCTGATAGCGTTCCGGATCGGACGAAACCGGATTGTTCGCAAACGGACGGTTGGTCACGGCGGCAGCCCCGCCTCCCGGAATGTAGCGCCGGCCGAAACCGCTGCGTGCCATGAAGCGCGTGAAGTAGCGCGCAACCGTAGGCCAGCGCCGGAGCCTCAGGTCGATCAGCGGCGCGCAGAGCACCACGCGATCGAACCAGCGCCGCTCCTCGCGCAATGCACGAAGAATATTTGCACCACCCATCGAATGGGCGAGCGCAAAATACGGCGGCGGGCAATCCGGCAACACGATCTGCCGCATGAATGCTTCGAGATCGAGCTGATACTCCGCGAAGTCGCCGACATGCCCCTTGCGCGGATCGGAAAGCATTCGCGCCGAGCCGCCCTGCCCGCGCCAGTCGAGCACGGCAACCGCGAAGCCGCGTTCGCGCAGTTCGGTCACGACCTCGAAATATTTTTCGATCATCTCCGCGCGGCCCGGAAACAGGCAGACCGTTCCCTTGCGCCGCTTGCCTTCAGCCACGGGCCAGCGCGCGAAGCGAAGCGCGACACCGTCCGCCGCTTTCAGGCTTCCGGTGATCGCCCCGTCGGGAATCGGATTGGATGGAATCGAAACGAGAGTCATGCGCTGCCGCGATAGGAATGCAGCCGATGCCTACAATGACTGCATCGGAGCGGCAATGTCGTCACTTCTTCCTGGGCATGATCCGGCTCAGGCCGACGATCTCCCCGGTATGGGCATTCATCACCACCCGCACGCGATCGCCATAGGGGTCGGTCGCCTGAAACACATAGTTCTGCCCGCGCCGCATCAGGCCGGTGACCTTGCGATAGCCGAGCGCCTCGATGTCGCGGACGATCTGTTCCGCCGAGGGCGACGACTGCGCCATTTCCGCGACCGGCGGTGTTGCGAGCCGCGGCGCGGGGTCGAGCCCGGCCACCAGCCGCCGGTCAAGAACGCTCGCGGCATCGGGTTGCAGCGTGAAAAATACCCGGCCGGCATTGCGGGCTTCGCGCGCATAGGGCGCGGAAAATCCCTGCAGGAGCAGCACCCCGGCAAGCAACGCCGGCACCGCAACCGCGCGTATCCGCTTCACTCCGAATGCCCGCATCATCTCCCGCTTCTGTCACCCGCCGCCTGAATGACCGCTGAATCTAGACCCTTGAAGGCCAAAAAGCTTCCCCTATATGCGGCTTGTGCAGGCCATCCGGCTGCACCGTCCGCGGGCCTGGCTTCGGCAGGCTTCCGATGCGGATGCCTTTGCAAACTGCATGTCGCTTCTGAAGGAGGATATGTCATGCGTGGATTCGATCTCACTCCGCTTTATCGCTCGACCGTCGGCTTCGACCGTATGTTTTCGCTGCTCGACAACGCGTTCGACGGCCAGGCGCAGTCCTACCCCCCTTATAATATCGAGCGTACCGGCGAAGACGCCTACCGCATTACGGTTGCCGTCGCCGGCTTCACCGACAAAGAACTCAACATCGAGGTGAAGGAAAACGCGCTGACCATTCGCGGCGAGAAGACCGTGAACGAGCAGGATGACAAGCCGGAAGTGCTCTATCAGGGCATTGCGGCCCGCGCGTTCGAGCGCCGCTTCCAGCTTGCCGACCATGTCGAGGTGACCGGCGCGAGCGTCGAAAACGGCCTCCTGCATGTCGATCTCGTTCGCCGCATTCCGGAAGCCAAGAAGCCGCGCCAGATTCCGATCGGCAAGGCCAATGGCAATGCGCAGGTGATCGACGCGAAAGCCGCGTAACGATTACGAACAACGGAAACGAGAAGGGCGTCCCTTGCGGGACGCCCTTTTTCTTTGGCGGCTTGAGCGCCGGCTAGAGCAGCGGCTGCACCGGCGGCGTCGCCTTGTTCTTCGGCGCGTCGAAGGTCGGCGTCTCGTTCTTCTTTACCGCACCCGTGGTCGCAGGATCCGGCGCCCGCGTGGTATCGGGGGCCGGCATTTTCGGCGTCTGCGCGGTCTTCGGTGCATCCTGTTTCGGCGCATTGGCCTTGGGCGCATCCTTGGGACGCGCTTTCGGCGACGGCACCTTCTGCTGCTCAGGCGTCAGGGCTGCGGTGTTGTCGTTCTTCTTGATATCGTTCTTCTTGACCGTTTTCGACTTCGGCGCATTCGGCGCACGCTTGTTGTCGCCGCGCTGCTCGAACGGAATCACGTTCGGTCCCTGCTGCGGACGAGGCTGATATTGCGGCTGTTGATGCGGCTGATTGCGATAGGCGAAATCATCGTCGTCATCATCGTCGTCATCGTAATCGCTTTGCGGCGCGTTCGCCGGCGGATAGGCATTCGGATAACGCGCGTCCGGCGGCGGCAAGGGAATGTTCGCAGGCGGCGTCAGCGAAACCTGCCGCGGCGGGCCTTGCCGGCGCAGCACATCCACCACGCGGCCGGAATAGCCGTCGATCAGCACGCGCACTTCCCGTCCGCCGTTATCGACGGCATGCGTAACCCAAAGCGGTCCGCGCGGACGCGGTGCCGCGACGGGCTGAAAGCCCATCGAGCGCACCATCTCCTCGATATGTTGCGGATGAATGCGGCCATGAAGGCTGGGTGGCGGCGGCGGTGCATCCGGGCCCCAGCGATAATATTGCGCGCTGGCCGGCGTGACGGCGACTGCAAATGCAAGGAGCGCGGCCGGCGCAATGGCGAAACGCAGAACTCGATTTCGAATGGTCACGGCAACTCTCCCCGTAAATACCAGATGCCACCCCGCTTTCGCGGGCATTCCGCCGCCTGATTACGGCGCTGTTGGGACAGGATTCGTGCGCTTTGGTGAGATTTGCCGCCGCGAAACCTGAACGAACATTCAGTAGCTCAGCCGGAACCCACCATAGATCGCTCGTCCTGAACCGGGGTTGAACAGATTGGTCGGCCCGACACCGAACACATTGGCGACGCTGACCGCGGAAATGTAGTTCACGTCGGTCAGGTTGCGCGCATCCAAATAGAAGGTGGCATTGTCGTGAAGCGCATAGACCGCGCGGAACCCAAGCAGCATGAAGGCATCGGTTCGCGTGGTGTTGGCATTATCGACGAAGTACGCCGACGGAATGATTTCCACGTTCGGTCCGAACGAAATCCCACCCGGATGCTTGTACATGAGCTCGCTGCGGATGTAGTGCCGCGGCGCGCCCGGCAATTCGTTGTCGCCGAACACGGGATGGCCGTCGAAGCGAAAGTCGCTGAAGGTGTAGGCCATATGCAGCCATAACTTGTCTGGCGCAGTGCCGTTCGTGAAGAAGCCCTCCGCGATCGCAATTCCGAAGCCGATCTCGATCCCACGATGAATGGTGTCCGGCACGTTGCCGATTTCGCAAATGCCGCCGCCCGCGCTCAGGCACTGCAACTCGTTCTTGATGTTGGCGTGATAGGCCGCGATGTCCCAGGTGAAATTCGGTCTGCGGCCGCGCGTACCGATTTCGAAGGTCGTCGCTACTTGCGGACGAATCTGCGTGAAATCGCCGGAGATCGCACCTCCTTCGCCGAAGCTCGACGCTTCGGAACTGCGGGAAAGATTCGCAAAGACCTGCCATGCCGGATCGACGTCCCACACCAGGCCCACTTTCGGGCTCCAGAGGTCGTGCGACACGACACCGGCGACGGAAGCACCGGTGACTGTCGTCCGGTCCCGCACGGCATGGAGATATTGCATGGCCGTTACGAGCGCTACGTTCGGAAAAAAATAGTATGTGTTCTCGACATAGCCTGCGTAGTTCTGTGACTTGTCGATTGTCCGCCCGAACAACGGGCCCTTCACCGCACCCGCATTGTTGCCAAATACGCGTGCATCTACCTCGCCATTGTGAATGTTGAAGCCAGCCACCAGCCGGCTTCGCTTTCCACCGATAGCGCCTTCATTGACGATACGCGCGAAGCCTCCGTAGTCCTGATAATCGAAATCGAGCCACACGGAGATCGGATGCTTGAGATGCCGGTCGAGATAGAACATGCCAAGCTCGACGATGGTGTCGTCGAAACGCAGCGTGGTCTTGTTGGCAACGCGTATCGAATCGATGTTGCGCTGCCAGTCGCGCACGATGTTGTCGGCATTCGCCGTGCGCGGCGCCGTCAGCGCCACGTTACGCTCGACTTCTCCTGGAATGCGCTGCCTGATCGTATTCGAATTGATGTAGAAGCGCGTCTCTGCATTCTCGGAAAAGCGATAACCGAGATTGGCGTTGGCGCGCACCGATTCGCCGTCACTGTGCTGCCGGAAGCCGTCCTGCGACTGGTATGAACCGGTGATGAAATAATCCGCCGGGCCGAACACCCCGGCGCTATGAACCTGAAAGCGATAGAACCCGAAGCTGCCGGCATCAATCGACGCTCCAGTTCCCGGTAGATCGCGGCCCGAGGGTGTTACGAAGTTGATCGCGCCGCCGAGCGCATTCGCGCCGAAGCGCAACGCATTTGCGCCTTTATAGACTTCGACGAAGCGATAGGCCGACGGATCGATTTCCTGAAAGTCGCCATAACCGTCGGCCGTATTCAGCGGGATTCCGTCCATGAAAAGCTGCGTGCTGCGCAGATGAAAGTTGCGCGATAGCCCCGAGCCGCGGATCGAGAGCCGCGAGTCCTCGCCCCACTTCGGTTGCACGATCACACCGGGCACATAATCGAGCACATCCTTAAGCGTCGTGGCATGCTGGTTCTTGAATTGGGTGTCCGGCACGACATTGACCGAACCGGGTATGTTGCGGATTTCACTTTCGGCTTGTGCCGGGGTCGGTACCGTGAGCGAGTTTCCCGCGCGGTCACTCTCGACCGTTATTGTCGGCAGGCTTTCCTGCGCCGACGCAGCAGATGAAACGGACAGCACGACGGCTGTCAGAAGAGTTGCAATCGTGGGCGGCACGACGAGGTTGAACGTATAGTACATTTTAGACTTTCTCTGCGATCGGCGCGGCTTCTGAGGCGAGCGTCCGCGATCGCGCTATGGCTGCGAATGGGTGCTAGTTCTTCGGCGTGACGGTGAGCGAGGCGGCCGGGCTTTCGAGCTCGTGCAGCTTCTGGCTCGGCGCGGGAATTTGATTCCACGCACGCCGCCGATCTCCGCATTCCTGCTCGACCGGGAAATAAAGCACGCCCTCTTGCTGCGGCAGCCGCAACTGGAGGACGAACTCGTCAATATGATCGTCCGGTATCGTTCCGCCGCTGAAGATGACTTTCGCCACCCGCTCGACAAGCTTCGTGCCGTGCGGACCATCGACAACCCGGTCCAGCTTCACGCGAATGACTTCGGTCTTCCAGCCTGGCTTCACCATGGGCCGCGCCTGGAGCACGCTCTCGGGCAGCCAGACTGAAATCCGGGTGGTAGCCGCACCATCGCAGCCATGTGGAACGGTAAAGACGGCGCGGTAATAACTGTCCGCGGGCGCGGAACGTTGCGTGAGAACGACATGGGCAAATGCGGCGGAAGCGCTGACGATCAGCGCAAGCGCCGCGCAGAAGACTGCGCGAAACGAGAACATGACTTCACCTTCGAAGCGATAACGGAAACAGAAGAAAGCACCGGCAAAGCCGGTACGACCGTCAGGCTTCGGAAGGAGGCGCGCGTTGTCGTTGGGAGAACCGGCCGGGAGACGGGACTAAATCGACGTCTCCAACCGTCCATGTGACGTCGGTGACGACCCTTTCGGTTTGCACCGAGGAGGGAGGTTCCGGCGCGAGCGCCACTGCCGCTGCCGCGCAAACCGCGCAACCGAACGCCTTGCTCGCCTGCTTCGAGGGAGCACCGCCGGGCAGTTCGCTATCGGCTGCGCGTTTGCCGTAGCAAATCTCCAGGAAGGACCAATTCTGGCCTGCGGCTTCTGCAGAGAACTGCGCGCCGGCGAATGCGCCGAGGAGTAGTTGCAGGACCAGCGCATAGGCGGCGAGCCAGCCGATCGACCGTCGCCACGCTCCCTGCTTTGTACCCCGCCGCAGCATCAGCTCTCCCCAGGTGATGATTAGCCACAGCCGTCAAAAGCGGCCATGTGACGGATTCGCCGTAATAGTCTTGCCAAAACTAACCCAGAGCACGCAATATTATTGCCAATGAGTCAGAGGTGCCGCAACAACCGGTAAGAAAAGCTGGCCTCTTGCTTGTCCGGATGGCAGAAATCTGTCAGGGTATTAGACAGTAATGCTGTCCTAGTTTTAGGGTGGCGCTTGGCGACCGGTACGCCGATAAAACAAACCGGAAGCGCTTCCGTCGGCGGGCTGGCCGGGGCGGCGCAGACTTTGCACGGCGGACTGGCCGAGGCGTTGAGACTTGGGCCAGCCGCGCGATCAAACACATCGCGGGATCCGGACACGAGCCGAAGGCGGCGCGGAGTGCTGGGCACCGCGGAACCGAGAATATTGGAAGTATTAAAGGGGCAAGGCGATGAAGTCGGGATGGCGGGGAGGATCGGGATCGCAGGATCGTATGCAGGCCCTCGGCAGGAAAACCGGGAGCGCCGATTGGCGTACGCCGGAAGCCCAGGGCCTGTTTGACCCGCGCGACGAGAAGGATTCCTGCGGCGTCGGATTCATTGCCGACATCAAGGGCCGCAAGTCGCATCAGATCGTCGAAGATGCGCTCACGATTCTCCTGAACCTCGAACATCGCGGCGCCGTCGGCGCCGACCCGCGCGCCGGCGCCGGCGCCGGCATTCTCGTGCAGATCCCGCACAAGTTTTTCGCGAAGAAGACCAAGCAGCTCGGCTTCGAGCTCCCCGCCCCCGGCGAATACGCGATCGGCTACCTGTTCCTGCCGCGCGAGCCGCAATGGCGTCAGGTCATCATCGACATCTACGCCGAGGCGATTGCCGAGGAAGGCATGAAGCTCCTGGGCTGGCGCGACGTGCCGACCGACAACTCGACGCTTGGCGAGTCGGTGAAGCCCACCGAGCCGGTGCATGTGCAGGTTTTCATCGGCCGCCCGGACAACGTGACGGACGAGGAAGATTTCGACCGGCGCCTTTATGTGCTGCGCAAGGTCATCTCGAACAAGATCTACAACAAGCGCGAACGGCGCCTTGCGGACTATTATGCGGTTTCGATTTCCTGCCGCACGGTGATCTACAAGGGCATGTTCCTCGCCGACCAGCTCGGCACTTATTATCCCGACCTGCACGACGAGGATTTCGAAAGCGCGCTCGCGCTCGTGCACCAGCGCTTTTCCACGAACACCTTCCCGACCTGGTCGCTCGCGCATCCTTACCGGATGGTCGCGCATAACGGTGAAATCAACACCGTGCGCGGCAACGTGAACTGGATGGCAGCCAGACAGGCTTCGGTTTCCTCGCCGCTGTTCGGCGACGACATTTCCAAGCTCTGGCCGATTTCCTACGAAGGCCAGTCGGACACCGCCTGCTTCGACAACGCGCTCGAATTCCTCACCATGGGCGGCTATTCGCTGTCGCATGCGATGATGATGCTGATCCCGGAAGCCTGGGCCGGCAATCCGCTGATGGATGAGAAGCGCCGCGCTTTCTACGAGTATCACGCAGCCCTGATGGAGCCGTGGGACGGCCCCGCTGCGGTCGCCTTCACCAACGGCCGCCAGATCGGCGCGACGCTCGACCGCAACGGTCTGCGGCCCGCGCGCTACTTCATCACCAAGGACGACCGCATCGTCATGGCGTCCGAAATGGGCGTGCTTACCGTTCCGGAAGACCAGATCGTCCGCAAGTGGCGTCTGCAGCCGGGCAAGATGCTCTTGGTCGACCTCGAGGAAGGCCGCGTCATCCCGGACGAGGAAATCAAGGCGCAGATCGCGGCGAGCCACCCCTATCAGGACTGGCTCGAGAAGACGCAGCTTGTCGTCGAAAAGCTGCCGGCCGCAAAGCACGCCGTGCCGCGCTCGAACCTTTCGCTGCTCGATCGTCAGCAGGCCTTCGGCTACACCGAAGAAGACCTGAAGATGCTGCTCTCGCCGATGGCGGCGAACGGCGAAGAAGCGACCGGCTCGATGGGCAACGATACGCCGATCTCCGCGCTCTCCGAGAAGCCGAAGGCGCTCTACACTTATTTCAAGCAGAACTTCGCGCAGGTCACGAACCCGCCGATTGATCCGATCCGCGAAGAGATCGTGATGAGCCTCGTTTCGTTCATCGGTCCGCGCCCGAACATCCTCGACATGGAAGGCGCCTCGAAGAACAAGCGCCTTGAGGCGCATCAGCCGATCCTGACCAACGAGGATCTCGAAAAGATCCGCGAAATTCACGATCACGTCGATTCGCATTTCAATTCCAAGACGCTCGACGTCACCTATCCGGCCGAACAGGGCGCAAACGGCCTCGAGGCCGCGCTCGATCGTCTCTGCGATCGCGCGGAAAGTGGCGTGAAGTCGGGCTGCAACATCCTCATCCTGTCGGATCGCGCGGTTTCCGCCGAACGCATTCCGTTGCCGATGCTGCTCGCCTGCGCGGCCGTACACCATCACCTGATCCGCAAGGGCCTGCGCACCTCGGTGGGTCTTGTCATCGAGTCCGGCGAACCGCGCGAAGTGCATCACTTCGCCTGCCTCGCCGGCTACGGCGCGGAAGCGGTCAACCCCTATCTCGCCTTCGAGACGATGCTCGCGATGCGCGAGGATATCCCCGGCAAGCCGGACGAGAAGGAAATCATCAAGCGCTACATCAAGGCCGTCGGCAAGGGCCTGATGAAGGTGATGTCCAAGATGGGCATCTCGACCTATCAGTCCTATTGCGGCGCGCAGATTTTCGACGCGGTCGGCCTGAAGCAGGAATTCGTCGACAAGTATTTCACCGGCACCGCGACCAAGATCGAGGGCGCCGGTAGCGAAGACATCGCGCGCGAAACCGCGCGGCGCCATGCCGAGGCGTTCGGCGACGATCAGGTGCTGCGCGAAATGCTCGACGTCGGCGGCGAATATGCTGTGCGCGTGCGTGGCGAGGCGCATGCCTGGACCGCGCCTACCGTCTCGCTCTTGCAACACGCCGTGCGCGGCAACTCGCAGGACCAGTACCGCGAATATGCGCGCATCCTGAACGAGCAGTCGGAGAAGCTGCTGACCATCCGCGGCCTGTTCCGCATCAAGGACGCGAAGGAAGACGGCCGCGAGCCGGTTGCGATCGAGGAAGTCGAGCCGGCCAAGGAAATCGTCAAGCGCTTCGCCACCGGCGCCATGAGCTTCGGCTCGATCTCGCGCGAGGCACACACCACGCTTGCGATCGCGATGAACCGCATCGGCGGCAAGTCGAACACCGGCGAAGGCGGCGAGGAAGCGGATCGCTTCAAGCCGTTGCCGAACGGCGACTCGCTCCGCTCCGCCATCAAGCAGGTCGCCTCCGGCCGCTTCGGCGTCACCACCGAGTATCTCGTCAACTCGGACATGATGCAGATCAAGATGGCGCAGGGCGCCAAGCCCGGCGAAGGCGGCCAGCTGCCCGGCCACAAGGTCGACGAGACGATCGCACGCGTGCGTCACTCGACGCCGGGCGTCGGCCTGATCTCGCCGCCGCCGCATCACGACATCTATTCGATCGAGGATCTGGCGCAGCTGATCTACGACCTGAAGAACGTGAACCCGGACGGCGACGTTTCGGTGAAGCTCGTCTCCGAAGTCGGCGTCGGCACCGTTGCCGCGGGCGTCTCCAAGGCGCGTGCGGACCATGTCACGATCTCGGGTTACGAAGGCGGCACCGGCGCGTCGCCGCTGACCTCGCTGAAGCATGCGGGCAGCCCCTGGGAGATCGGCCTGGCCGAAACCCACCAGACGCTCGTGCATAACCGGCTGCGCGGCCGCATCGCCGTGCAGGTGGACGGCGGCTTCCGCACCGGCCGCGACGTCGTGGTCGGCGCGCTGCTCGGCGCGGACGAATTCGGCTTTGCCACCGCGCCGCTGATCGCGGCCGGCTGCATCATGATGCGCAAGTGCCACCTGAACACCTGCCCGGTCGGCGTCGCGACGCAGGATCCGGTGCTGCGCAAGCGCTTCAAGGGCGCGCCCGAGCACGTCATCAACTTCTTCTTCTTCGTTGCCGAAGAAGTCCGCGAGATCATGGCGTCGCTCGGCTACAAGACCATGAACGAGATGGTCGGCCAGATGCACATGCTGGACCGCACCAAAGTCGTCGCGCATGCGAAGGCCAACGGCCTCGACTTCTCGAAGCTGTTTGCCAAGCCGAACGCGCCGAAGGGTGTCGCGATCTTCAACTCCGAGCGCCAGAACCATCATCTGGAGCGCGTCCTCGACCGCAAGCTGATCGTCGAGGCGAAGGCAGCCCTCGATCGCGGCGCGCCGGTTCGCATCCAGATGCCGATCAAGTCGGTCGACCGCTCCGCCGGCGCGATGCTCTCCGGCGAAGTCGCCAAGCGCTACGGCCATGCCGGGCTCCCCGCCGATACCATTCAGGTTCGCCTGAAGGGCACCGCGGGTCAGGCCTTCGGCGCCTGGCTTGCGCGCGGCGTCACCTTCGATCTCGAAGGCGAAGCCAACGACTATGTCGGCAAGGGTCTTTCGGGCGGCAAGATCGTCGTGCGTCCCGCCGAAGACGGCGCCTTCGTGCCGGAAGAGTCGATCATCGTCGGCAACACCGTGCTCTACGGCGCGGTTGAAGGTGAATGCTACTTCCGTGGCGTCGCCGGCGAACGCTTCGCCGTGCGCAACTCCGGCGCCGTCGCGGTCGTCGAAGGTGCGGGCGATCACTGCTGCGAATACATGACCGGCGGCATCGTGGTCGTGCTTGGCAAGACCGGGCGCAATTTTGCGGCCGGTATGTCGGGCGGCATTGCCTATGTGCTCGACGAGGACAACACGTTTGAATCACGCTGCAACATGGCCATGGTCGGTCTCGAGCAGGTCGTGGAATCCGGCGATCCGGAAGCCATGCAGCGCATTCTCGTGAAGGAGCATCTCGGCAGCTATGACGCCGAGCGGCTCAAGCATCTGATCGAGAACCACGCGAAACATGCGGGCTCCAGGAGAGCCGCCGAAATCCTCGGCGACTGGAACAACTATGTCGGCAAATTCCGCAAGGTGATGCCGCATGAATTCCGCCGCGCGCTTGGTGAAATGCAGAAAATCGCGCAAGAACAGCCGCGTCTTGCTGCGGGGGCTTAAGTAAAATGGGTAAGATCACGGGGTTCCTCGAATTTCAGCGCGAGGACCGGCCCTATCGGCCGGTGCAGGAGCGCATCCAGCACTATCGCGAGTTCGTCGAACCGCTCTCCGAAGAAGGCACCCGCGCACAGGCGGCGCGCTGCATGGACTGCGGGATTCCGTATTGTCACAACGGCTGCCCGGTGAACAACCAGATCCCCGACTGGAACGATCTGGTCTATCGCGGCGACTGGGAAGAGGCCGCGCGCAACCTGCACTCGACCAACAACTTCCCCGAGATGACCGGACGCATCTGCCCGGCGCCGTGCGAAGCTTCCTGCACGCTCAACCTCGAAGACACGCCGGTCGCGATCAAGACGATCGAATGCGCGATCGTGGACCGCGCTTATGAGGAAGGCTGGATCAAGCCGCTGACGCCGTCGCACAAGACCGGGAAAAAGGTCGCGGTGATCGGCTCCGGCCCTGCGGGCCTCGCCTGCGCGCAGCAACTCGCCCGCGCCGGCCACGACGTGCATGTCTTCGAGAAGCACCGCAAGGCCGGGGGCCTGCTCCGCTACGGCATTCCCGACTTCAAGATGGAAAAGCACTACATCGACCGCCGCGTCGAGATGATGCAGGCCGAAGGTGTCACGTTCCATTACGGCAAGCATGTCGGCGTGAACCTGGCCGTCGCCGATATCGTCGCGACCCATGATGCCGTGGTGCTCGCCGGCGGCGCCGAAAAAGGCCGCGACCTGCCGATCCCGGGCCGCGAACTCCACGGCATTCATTACGCCATGGAATTTCTGCCGCAGCAGAACCGCCGCGTCGGCAACGAGCCGCTCGAAGGCGGCGAGGAAATTCTCGCAATCGGCCGGCATGTCGTCGTCATCGGCGGCGGCGACACCGGCTCCGACTGCATCGGCACCTCGATCCGGCAGGGCGCGAAGTCGGTGACGCAACTTGAGATCATGCCGGAGCCACCGGTGAAGGAAAACAAACTGATGGTCTGGCCGGACTGGCCGCTGAAGCTGCGTATTTCCTCGAGCCAGCAGGAAGGCGCGCAGCGCGAATATTCGGTGATGACCAAGGAGTTCACCGGCGAGAACGGCAAGGTGAAGAAGCTCCGCTGCATCCGGGTCGACGGCAAGATGCAGCCGGTCCCCGGCAGCGAGTTCGATCTCGACGCCGAACTCGTGCTGCTCGCGATGGGCTTCGTGCATCCGGTGCACGAGGGCATGGTCAAGGATCTCGGCGTGGAGCTGGACGCCCGCGGCAACGTCAAGGCGAATGTCTTCGACTATAAGTCGTCGAAGCAGAACGTCTTCGCCTGCGGCGATCTTCGCCGCGGTCAGTCGCTGGTGGTCTGGGCGATCCGCGAAGGCCGCCAGACCGCACATTCGGTCGACAAGTTCCTGATGGGCGAGACGACGCTGCCGCGCTAACTCCGCACAGAATTAAAAAGCAAAAATGCCCGGCACCCGATGTCGGGTTTACCCGACATCGGCATATTTGAATGCTCAAGTCGGCTAAACCCGACTTGAGATGCCGGGCATTTTTTTGTTTCGGGGACACGAACGGCGCTAGTTGCTGGCCGGTGGCCGCGGCCAGCGGAAATCGTCCGCCCGGCCCGCGACCGGGCTCTGCGGGACCCCTTCGACCAGCGTTTTCTTCGTGATCTCGTCGATATGCACCGGCGGCAAATTGGCTTTCTGCGCGTCGTCGCCCTCGAGCACGCGGCCCTGACCGATCGGCGTGTTCAACGGAATCACCGGCCCGATCGCAGGGCGGACGCCGGAAAGGTTCGGCCCCTGATCGAGCCCGTAAGGCAGATAAGGACTGCGCACGCGGGATTCGAACAGCCGCAAGAGATCGCGCTCGACGAAATGCGCAAGTTTGCGCGAGCCGAAGCGGGTGAAGTGCACGCCGTCGCCGGCGCGCAGCCGCCGCATCTGCCCGTCCATGGCAGCACCGGAATAAGAGAACTGCCCCTGCTCGTCGACAAAGCCTTCCCACACGTCGACATAGCGAACGCCCGCACGCGCCGCGCGCTCGCGCAGGATTTCGTTGATGTACTGCATGTCGGCGCTGCCGCGCTGCAGGCTGATCGCCGGCATGCCGACCACATAGATCGGCGTGTTCTTCTCTTTCAGCTTCGCCAGAAAATCATCGACGCGCTTCGCGTAAAGCTCGCGCCAGCGATCGCTGCGAAATTCATGCGCACCTTTCTCGTCGCGAAGCTGCTGGCGATCGTTGACGCCGAGCATCACCACGAAAGCCGTGGCGCGCTCGCCGGCAACGATACTCTCGGCTTGCGTGACCCAGTTGTGAAAGTCCTGCCGGACATGCCCCGAGGCCGCGCGCACGCGCTTGATGACCGCGACTTCCGGATGCTCGGTGAAGAAACCTTCGGCCAGTCCCTGCGCGAGTTGTTCGGCCATGGTGTCGCCGATCACGACGACATACTCCTGCGGCGGCTCGGTGCGCTTGGCGTCGGCATCGGCGGCGGCGGCACTCGTATAAACGGTGCCGACCGTCGGGTCTTCACGCTCCCTCGGGGCTTCCTGCTTCGACGCTTCGGGCTGCCATCGCGGGCCGAACAGCCGCTCGAAAATTGTGAACGGGCTCTGCGCATGCGCTGGCAGCGCCGCGAGCGAAAGCGCGGCGATTCCAGTTGCGAAAAGGACGGCGAGCAGGCGCTTCATAGGCCCCGGAAACTGTCCGCATTTCCGGGCTAATGCAAGGCGGAACCCGGCGCATGATCCCAAAAATGCGACGCGGCCGCTTCCCTTTAGCGGCCGCGCCGGAGCCGCTCCAACAGCGAGGCGGTAGCGAAAGCATCGGGCGTGATGCCGCTGCGCTGTTGATAGGCGAGCAAGGCTGCGCGGGTCTGGTCGTCGAGCCTGCCGTCGATTGCACCGCTATAAAGCCCGAGCGACGACAGCCGCTCCTGCAATTCGATGCGCTCGGAGCGCGAAAGCACCTGCTCCCCGCGCGGCCAGTCGCCGTCGAACGGGCCGCCGCCGCGAATGCGATCCGCAAGATGGCCGATCGCCAGCGCATAGGCATCAGCCGGATTGTAGCGCAGGATGACCTCGAAATTCTTCGTCATCAGGAACGCCGGGCCGCGTGCCCCCGCGGGCGCGAGGATATAGCCCTGCGTCTGCGGGAACGCCTGATTGCGCACGCGCCGCACGCCGAGTGATGCCCATTGCTGCGTCAACTTCTTGATCTTGCGATTGGCGAGCTTGAAGTCGAAGTTGCGCGGCAGCTCGACTTCGTAGCCCCAGCTGATGCCGCGCTGCCAGCCGTTCTTGGACAGATTGTTTGCCGTCGAGGCCAGCGCATCGGCCACCGTATCGACGAGATCGCGCCTGCCGTCGCCGGTGAAATCCACCGCAAGCCGCTTGAACGTCGTCGGCATGAACTGCGTCTGCCCGAAGGCGCCGGCCCACGAGCCCTTGAAGCGCGAGCGCGCGATGTCGCCACGCGCCACGATCTCCATCGCCGCGAGAAACTCGCTGCGGAAAAATTCCTGCCTGCGTCCGATACAGGCGAGCGTGGCGGTCGAGCGGATGACGTCGCGGTCGCCCTTGTTCGAGCCGAAATTCGATTCGATGCCCCAGATCGCGGCGACCACATAAGGATCGATGCCATAGGTGCGTTCGATCCGTTCGAACGTCGCGCGATGCTGCGCGAACATCACGCGGCCCTGGCTGATCCGCCGCTCCGCGACGAGCTGATCGACATAGTCCCACACCGCCTTGGTGAATTCGGGCTGCCGATCGAGCAATTCGAGAATCTTCATGTCGGGCTCGAGCCCGCGCGTCTCGCGCGCATAGACCGCGCGCGAAATTCCGCGACGCTCCGCCTGATTGCCGAGCGCGGCAATGCAGCGGCCGAAATTCGCGCTGTCGTTCGCGATCGCCTGCGGCGTCATTGCCGGATGCTTTGCGCGCAGCGTGGCGGGTGCCGCAGTCGGCGCGGCCACCGGCGCGGGTGCGGGCTGGCGCTCCGGCACTCTGGCCTGCCGGACCGGAGGATGGGGTGAACGGATCGGTTCAGCCGTGCTCTGCGTCGTGGTCGGATCGCTGGCACAGGCGGAAATCGCGGCCGCAGCCGCAAGCAGCGCACAAACGCGCGCCGTGAACGCAACTCTCTTCATTTCGTCCCCGCTACCTACGCAGTACAAACTTCGCGAGAACGGCGGCGGACTTATCGTTGCAAGCGGATTCCGATCAGCCCGATATTCGCCGTGTAGTCGGTACCCGGCACGCTCGAAAAGAAGCGCTCATTGCGATACTCGGCTTTCAGCGCGAGCGACCGGTTCAGCGAATACGTCAATGCAGCAGAAGTTCGTAAATAATCGTTAACCAGCGCGGTTCCGACATAGTCGTCCCGCATCCAGCCGATGCTGGCCGAGGCGACCAGCCAGCGGCGCAGGGCGTGCTCGACCGTAAAGCGCACGTCATTGCGCAGCACGCCCGAGGCATTCAGGACCGAGGTTTCCTCGATTCCCGACGTGGCGTTGACGCGCAGCGTCGTCAGTCCCGAGGCGAGCCAGACCAGCGACGCGTCATAGACCATGCCCTGCACGTCGCTGAGCGTCGGATCGGCGTAGCTGCGATGGGCAAAGCCGATCGAAACCTCGCCGGAGAGCCGCTCCTGCCGGCCGAGCGTGACGCCCGCGCGCAGGACGTAGCCGTTCGAGTCGCGGGCAATGCCGCTGAAGTCCACCGCAAGATCGCGCTCGCGGCGATCGATGCTGACTTCGACGAAGGGGCGCGTATCGGGCGTCCATTCATAGGCGCCGCGAAGCCGCGCGGAATATTCGTTGTAGTTGCGGTCTTCCAGGCTCAGCGTCGTACCGTTCGTCAGTTCGGCATCCTGATAGAGATTGCGCTCGATGCCGGCACCGGCCGTAATCTCGAAACGGTTGAAGCGCTGCACCCAGGCCGCGGTCTGGCTGAAGGAATAGACATTCGGCTGACGCCGCACGGCAGCGACCGCGTCGGGGCTCGAAGGAAACTGCGTGGTCAGGCCGAACTTGCTTTCCAGTTCGATCCGCGAAAGCGCGCTGACATCGATGCGTCCCTTGAGGCTTGCAAGCACCTCCGGCCGGTCCAGCCCTTCGACGTCGTTATAGGCCGTATAGGAACCGCGCAGATCGAGCAGAAGCTCGTGGCGCTGCCATTGCGACTGCGCCTGCAACTGCGCGGTCGCGGTGTTGAACCATGAGCTTTGCCCGTTGACGACCTTCTCGGCGTTGGAATCGAAACCGCTCTCGAGCTGGATACTCGGCCGCAGCAGAAACGCACCGGCGTTGAAACCGACCGGACCGAACGGCTCCTCTTCCGGCTGCAGGCGCCGGCGCCGCAGCGGCGTGATCGAGCCGGTAATGTCGGGTTCGGCGTTCTGCACGCGGGTCAGCGACGGATTGCGCGCGGCAAGTTTCGGATCGGCGGCAGGCGCCGTTGCGCCACGCTTCGGCCGTGCCGGCAGGCGCGACTTCTGCGCAACGAAAGTTTCTTCGGACTGCGCCTCGAACGCGGTCGGCGACTGCTTCTTTCGCGCGGGCGTATTTTTCTTCTTCTGCGAAACATAGCCGGTGGTCCCGGCAGCACTGGCAGGCGCGACCACGCGGCGGGGCGAGTCGAGCAGGCGATCCACGATCGATGGCGGATTGGCTTCGTCTTGCGCGTCGGAGTTTGCAGCGGTCTGCGCGAGCGCCGCTCCCGCCACCCCAAGCAGAAGCACGCCGGCAGACAGGGCCCGCCAGCATCCAGAAACGGGCTTTGGCGGCGTCGGACGCGGCAAAGGCGAGGCCCCGGGAAGCGGCTTGGATGGTTAACGAAGGTAAAACGGGCATGGTTAACCATTCGTTGTCTGCGGCCCGGCCGTTGGCCCTCAACCCCTCGGCCGTGCTAGGGAATTGCCCGCTTCGGCCCCTTCCGGCCGCCGCCAGGGTTCCCATGCAGCAAACCGGCAAAACCTCCGCAGAGGCACCTTCTTCGCCTCACGCCGCCTCCGCGCTCCGCACGCTCGGCACGGAAGCGAGCGGCCTCACCGCGCTTGCGGCTGCGTTTTCCAGCGAACTCGGCGAGAGCTTCGGCCGCGCCGTGGAAAAGATCCGCGCCGTATCCGGCCCGCGGGGCGAAGCCGGCCGGGTCATCGTCACCGGCATGGGCAAGAGCGGGCATATCGGGCGCAAGATCGCGTCCACGCTGTCCTCGACCGGGACGCCGTCCTATTTCGTGCATCCCGGCGAAGCGAGCCACGGCGATCTCGGCGTCATCTCCGACAAAAGCGACGTCATTCTTGCACTGTCCTGGTCCGGCGAAACCGCCGAGCTTCGCGATCTCGTCAACTACGCCAATCGTTTCGGCGTGACGCTGATCGCAATCACCTCGCAGCCGGCTTCGGCGCTGGCGCAGGCCGCGGACATCCAGTTGATCCTGCCGATCGTGCAGGAAGCCTGCCCTCACGGCCTCGCGCCCACCACCTCGACCCTGATGCAGCTTGCGCTCGGCGACGCGCTCGCCGTGGCGCTGCTGGAAAGCCGCGGCTTCACCGCGCTCGATTTCAAGGCCCTGCATCCCGGCGGCAAGCTCGGTGCCAGCCTCACCTTCGTGCGCGACATCATGCATGTTGGCGACAAGCTTCCGCTGGTGAGCAGCGGTACGCCGATGTCGGACGCGATCGTCGAAATGTCGGCGAAGGGGTTCGGCTGCGTCGGCGTGAACGACGAGACCGGCAACCTGCTCGGCATCATCACCGATGGCGACCTGCGCCGGCACATGCGCGGCGATCTCCTGGCGTCGAAAGTCGACGACGTGATGACCCGCAATCCGAAATCGGCGCGTGGCGATCAGCTTGCGTCCGAGGCGCTCGAACTCCTGAATGCCTCGAACATCACCGCGCTGTTCGTGGTCGAGGGCCGCAAACCCGCGGGCCTCATCCACCTGCACGATCTGTTACGGATCGGCGTCGCTTAAGCCGCCGGCGCCACGATCAGCGTCGCGCCGTCCGCGCGCTCGACCTTCACCCTGGTTCCCGCCGGGCAATCCGGCCCGGTCACGCGCCAGGTGGTGTCGTCCACCCGCACCCGGCCGGCGCCCCCGACAATCGGCTCTTCCAGCGTGAACACGCGGCCGACGAAGGCGTCGGCGCGGCGGTTCAGGAACGGCCTGTCGGAATCCGGCTCCGCGCGCGGCTGCAGCTTGCGGCCGACCAGCACCGAGACGATGGCCAGCACCGCGAAGACCACGATCAGCACCTGCCAGGACAGCGGCAGGATGAAGCCGATCACGCCGGTCGCAATCGCGGCGAGCCCGAGCCAGAGCATGTAAGTGCCCGGCGCCAGCACCTCGATCGCGAGCAAGATCCCGCCGATGATGAACCAGTTCCAGTTGCCGAGCTGGGCGAAGAAATTCATCGCGCGAACTCCTTAGGATTCGCCGCGGCGCGGTCCGGTCGGCGAATTGCCGGTACCGGGACGGTTCTCGCCGAAGACCGATTTCGACAGTTCGGCGATACCGCCGAGCGAGCCGAGGATCGCAGTCGCTTCATAGGGCAGCATGAAGACCTTCTGGTTCGGAGAGCGCGCGAACTCCTCCATCGCCTTCACATACTTTTCCGCGATGTAGTAGTTCAGCGCCGCCGGCTGACCGCCTGCGACCGCGCCGGAAAGCACTTCGGTCGCCTTCGCATCGGCGAGCGCAAGCCGCTCGCGCGCTTCTGCGTCGCGGAAGGCGGCTTCGCGGCGGCCTTCCGCCTCGAGGATCTGCGACTGCTTCTCGCCTTCGGCGCGCAGGATTTCCGACTGCCGCTGACCTTCCGCTTCGAGAATGACGGCGCGCTTGTCACGTTCCGCCTTCATCTGGCGGCCCATGGAGGCAACCAGATCGGCAGGCGGCGCGATATCCTTGATCTCGACGCGGGTAATCTTCACGCCCCAGACCGAAGAGGCGGCATCGACGACCTTCAGCAGCCGGTCGTTGATTTCGTCACGATGCGACAGCAGCATGTCGAGATCCATCGAGCCCATAACCGTACGGATATTGGTCATGATCAGCGCCTGAATCGCGCGATTGAGGTTGGTGATCTCGTAGCTCGCGCGCGCGGCATCGAACACCTGGTAGAACGCAACACCGTCGACGGCGACGGTCGCGTTATCCCAGTCTCTTATACACAACACCGACCCCACCAGACCCG
>JAEZFA010000220.1 GCA_023417665.1 Pseudomonadota bacterium
GCGCGCGCACGGCATAAATTGCGTGGCGAAGCGCGCAGGAAGGATCGAGCCGGATGTTGGCGGTCGGAAAGCCAAGCTCGCGGCCGCGTTTCTCACCATGGATGACAGGGCCGGAAACGAACCACGAATGGCCGAGCAGTTCGTTCGCGACGGCGATATCGCCCGCGATCAATGCGTCCCTGATCCGGCCCGACGAAACCGGAGCACCGTCCTGATTGAGCGGTGCCACGATCTCCACTTCAAAGCCATGACGGCGACCGGCATCGGCCAGAAATTCCGGCGTACCCTGCCGCTGCTTGCCGAAATGAAAGTCATGCCCGACCGCGACGCCGGCGATGCCCAGCCAATCGACAAGGATTTTCGTGACGAATTCTTCCGCCGTCAGCGCGGCCAACGCGCGATTGAATTCCAGCACCACCGCGCCATCGACGAGCCGGCTTTCCGCGAGCAGACGCAGTTTCGCGGCCTCCGGCGTGATGCGGAACACCGGGGTCTCCGGCTTGAAGAAGGTCCGCGGATGCGGCTCGAACGTCAGGGCCAGCGCGCGGGATTTCTGCGGGATCATGTGCTGCTGCACGCGCGCCGCCTCCATCACCGCCTTATGCCCGCGATGCACGCCGTCGAAATTGCCGATCGCAACGAAGCCGCCCTTCAGCACCGGCGGCACGGGGCTGCCGTCGCGAAGAACCGGAAACGAGGGTGGCAAGGGAGGAGGAATCTGCATTGCGTAGGCCGTGGGCGTGATAAACCGGGCACGGGACGGCCGAGTCAAGACTTTCCTGCCCTATGCCGCCTGGGGCTTGCTTTTTTCGCAGCGGCTATTGAACGCTGTCGCCGAGGAGCGCGAATCCCGCCCATGCCACAGGTCCGGTTCAAGAGCACAGCGGATTACGCGACCGCGCAAATCCGGCAGCTGATTTTGAGCGGCGCGCTCTCCTCCGGCGCACGGCTGGATCAGGTCGAGCTTGCCCGGAAACTCGACGTGAGCCGCCATCCGGTGCGGCAGGCGATCGAGCGTCTGGCGGAGCGCGGCTTCGTATCCATCAGCCCGCATCGCAGCGCGGTCGTCGCGGAGATTTCCACGAGCGACATGAACGATCTCTATGTCGTGCGCAGATCGCTCGAACCGCTCGCAATCGCGGAAGCGTTCCCGGCCTATGACGACGCCTTCGCGAAGCAGACCGAAGAACTCGTGCAGACCATGCAGCGCGCAGCCGATGCCGGCGAACTCGACGCCTATATGGAAGCGAACCGCATGTTTCATCTGGCGATGTATGCGCCGTGCGGGAACCGTCACCTGATCCGGACGGTCGAGAGCCTGTTCGACCTCTCCGAACGCTATCAGCGCACGTCGCTCGCGCAACCCGGCCGCATGACACGTTCGAACCAGGACCACGCGCAGATGGTCGAAGCGATCCGTCAGCGCGACGGCAAGCGGCTCGCCGAACTCGTCGCCGAGCACAACCAGCTCACGCAGCTTGCCGTGGACACGAAGCTCAAGAGCCGAGCCTGAGCCCAGCCATCCTAGTGCGTGCCGTCGAGAATCGCGCCCTGCTCTTTCAGCCGCGTGCGCAGATGCGTGACCTGTACCGCGCGCACATCCGTCGGCGCATTCGCGCTTGAGAGCATCGACGCCGCCGTACCGACCGCCTGCCCCATGGCGAGGCATCCGCCCATGACGCGCGCGGAGCCCTGCGCGCGGCGGTCCGCCGAAAAACAGCGGCCCGCGACCATGACATTCGACAGCCCGACCGGAATAAGCGTCGAGAAAGGAATGTCGTAGGAGCCGCCATCGGCCACCGGAATACGGATCTGGCCGGCGCCGTCCTGATGAATGTCGATGTGGTGACAGCCTTTTGCGACCCCGTCGTCGCGCTTGCGGCCGTTGAAGACATCGTCGCCGTCGAGCACTTCGTCGCCGCGGATGCGGCGGGTTTCGCGCACGCCGATGCGTGGCGCGACACCGGAAAGCGCCGCCTTCTCAAAACCGGGCACGCGCTTCGCAAGATAAGACGAGCATTGCTGCACCTGATCGATCAGCACGCCGAAGGCGCGGCCATAAGCGCGCGACACCAGCGGATCGTCGAGCGTGATGCGGGTCGCGTTCACGCAGACCTCGCGACGGGCGGCGGAGGTCGGCTGGATCATGATGAGCGCGGTCGGAAACATCTCGCCGCGTGCAATGGCGCTGCCCAGAAAATCCGCGTCGCCTTTGAGAAACACACAGGGCTCGCCCTGCCGGTAGATTTCCTCGGCGATTTCCTGATCGGTGCGGCCGCCGCGGATCGCTTCGCTTTCGCCGACCGCGAAATATTCCGGATGCTTGCGGACGAATTCCAGGAGCGGCTGGGTTTCGACACCGGCCATGCGAAACATCATGGAGACCGGCTGCGGCTTGGTATCCTTGTCCGGCGGCAGCATTTCGCTGCCTGCAAGCGCGCAAAGATCGGCGTCTCCCGAGCAGTCGATGTAAACTTTCGCGCTGATCAGCGAGCGGCCCTGCTTGTCGCGCACGACGACGCCTTCGATG
>JAEZFA010000231.1 GCA_023417665.1 Pseudomonadota bacterium
GCCCTGCCCTGCGGACGTGGTGTGCATGGTCGCGGTGACTGTCCCCAGCGCGTCCACGGCGATGCGGCAGGAATCCATCCACGTCGTGGTCTTGTTCTGGCGATTGAGCAGCGGCTCGAACGCCGAGTTGCCACCGCTTGGCTCCAGACACGATGCCACGCCGACGCCGGCAAGCAGCCCCTCTGCACGCAGACGATCGCGTTCCGCATAGACTGCATCGAGATCGGCGTGCTTCACGACCTTGTCGACAAGACCGGGATAGTCACCGCTGTCGTAGGTCGTGCCGCTCGGAATGAGATAGGGAAACTCGTGCGGCTGGATGAAGTTTCGACGGCGTACTTCGAGCCGGTCCAGATCCAGCGCCCACGCGACCTCGTCGAGCGCGCGTTCGATCGTATAATTGGTCGGCGACTGGCCGAAGGCGCGCACTGCCTCCTGCACGGTCTTGTTCGACGTCACCGCCATCGCGCGATACTGCACGCTCTTGATCTTGTAGGGCCCGACAATCGCCCCGATCGGCTTGCCAAGCTGAAACGGCGAGCGGCCGGCATAAGCGCCGACGTTGTCGAGCGCGTCCATTTTCATGGAACGGATGATGCCATTGTCGTCGAACGCGATCTCGACATCGAAATTGCGCTCAGGCCCGTGGGCATCGCCGCCGCGCATGTTGTCGAGGCGATCTTCGATCAGCCGGACCGGAACGTTCAGCTTCTTCGAAAGATAGGAAACCAGCACGGTCTGCTTGATGCCGCGCTTCACGCCATAGCTGCCGCCGACATCGACATCCTGATGCACGCGAACCGCGTTCATCGGCAGCCGTAGTGAACCCGCGATCTGATCGGCGTATTTCGGCATCTGGATCGACGCCCAGACGTCGAGCACTTCGCGCCATGCGTCCCACTCGGCGATCACGCCGAAGGTCTCGATCGGCACCGTCGAGCTTCTGCCCCACTTCTGGCTGAAGGACAGCTTGCGCGGGCTGGCAGCGAAGTCGCCTTCGACATCGCCCCAGACGAAAGTCTTGTCGAGGAGGATATTGCTGCCATGCGCCGGATGCACCGGCGGGGAGTCCTTCTTGAACGCTTCCTTGCCATCGACCACGAACGGCAGCGGCTCGTAAGCGACTTTCACCTTTTCGGCGGCATCCTCGGCAAGCGCCCGCGTATCGGCGACGACCGCCGCGACCCATTCGCCGACGTAACGTGCCTGCCCCACGGCGAGCGGATAGCGCTTCACTTCCGGCGTCGGCATGCCATTCGGCATCGGCTGGGTTGCAGCCGCGATTTCGTCACCGGCGAGCACATAATGCACGCCGGGCATCTTCATGGCTTCGCTGCCGTCGATGCTCGCAATACGCGCCGCGGGATGCGGGGAAAACACGAGCGCGACATGCTTCATGTTCGGCCGCACGATATCGGCGACGAAGTTGCCTTTGCCGACCACGAAGCGGCGGTCTTCGAGAACGCGCCGGTCGCTCGAAATGTAGCGAAATTTCTTCGGCGCGGCGCTCATGCGGAAAGCTCCGCCGGCGAATTCTTGCCGCGCATCCGGCGCGCGGCCAGCGCGATCGCCTCGACGATCTGGTCGTAGCCCGTGCAACGGCAGATGTTTCCGGAAATCGCCTCGACGATGTCTTCGCGCGACGGGTCCTGATTGTCGCGCAGCAGCGCGTGTGCTGCCAGAATCATGCCCGGCGTGCAGAAGCCGCACTGCATTCCGTGCGTCTCGCAGAACGCGTCCTGCAGCACGCTAAGTTCACCTGGCGCCGGCGCGACGCCCTCGATGGTGACAATTTCGCTGCCTTCGGCCTGCACACCGAGCATCAGGCAGGACCGAACAGGCGTGCCGTCCACGATCACGGTACACGCACCGCAAACGCCGTGTTCGCAGCCGGCATGAGCACCCACCAGCCGCAGGTCCTCGCGCAGACAATCGAGCAATGTCTTGCGCGGCTCGACATCGATGACGTGCGTCTCGCCATTCACGCTGAGCTTAGTTTGCATGGGAGCGCCTCCTCGCCTCTGCTGCGGCGCTGCGAAGACCGCGCAAGGCTAGCGTTACCGCAACGCGCTGGCGGTATTCCGCGCTCGCATGAAGATCGGCGAGCGGCTCGACGTCGGCAATACCGGCATAGATTGCATCACGCAGCGCCGCTTCATTATCGAGATCGCCCTTCGCGTCATCCATGTCGACGCGAAGCGGAAAATCTCCGAGACCGCCGATACCGAGCGCTATGCGCGTGCACTTTCCGTCGCCGTCCAGCGCAACCTGTGCTGCAGCCGAGACAAAGGCAAAATCGCTGGAACGCGCGTTGACTTCCTCAAAGCCCGTCCCAACGCTCTTTTCCTCCCAGACCGGGAAATCCACACCGACCAGACAAGCCGTCTGCGGAAGCGCCGTGATCATCGGACCGATGAAGTACTCTTCGGTGGAAACCGCGTTCTCGCCGGTTTCGTCGACATAGCGCAGCGTTGCACCCAGCGTCGCCGCGACCAAAGAAATTTCGGCAGCAGGATCGGAGTTTGCCAGCGAACCACCAACCGTTCCGCGCGCGCGCGTCGGCGGATGGCCTACCCATTCGATTGCCTTGTGCAGAAGCGGCAAACGCGCGGAGATGAGCTCACTCTTCTCGACCAGGACCTGCCGCGTTGTCGCGCCGATCGCGATATGGTCGGCGCTATCGCGAATGTAGGAAAGCTCGGCGATCCGCGCGACATCGATCAGGCGCGAAGGCCGCGCAAGACGCATCGCAAGCATCGGCACAAGCGTCTGCCCGCCCGCGATGATGCGGGCGTTGTCATCTTCCGCGAGCAGCGCGGAAGCGTGGGCTGCAGATTCAGCCCGAACGTAATCAAAGGCGGCTGGCTTCATTACTTGACCACGCGCGACGAACTTTACGCGCGGATACCTCCTCTTGGTCCCTTGGCGCAGCACTGCTCTTCGACGCGGCAGCTTTTGCGCTCGACTGCGCATACGGTTACTTGTACTAGTACACTTGTCAACTACGAATTATGACATTTCGCAATTGTACTACTCAGTGATCTCGTCTAATTGAGACATTCGGCACGGCATAAAACGACCGCGCTGCGAAGAAGAATGTTCTCGGGGAAGCGAAATGACGGAGTGGCTGCCCAAGCTGAAAGATGCCTCCGGGCCGGTGTATATCGCGATCGTGGATGCACTCGCCTCGGACATACGAACCGGGCGAATTGCTCCCGGTACGCAATTGATGCCGCAACGTGATCTTGCCAACAAACTCAGTCTGAGCGTCGGCACGGTAACGAAGGCTTATGCGGAAGCAGAACGCCGCGGCTTGATCGTCGGCGAAGTCGGACGCGGGACGTTCGTCCGTTCGCGCTACGAGACGCTCACCGATGGCGTTTCACGCAGCGTCAATCTGACGCTCAACGCTCCTCCGCGAACCGGTGCTGAAGCCGTACTTAAGGATGCGCTGAGCGAACTCGCGAACCGAAACCAGATCGCAAAGCTGCTCGACTATCTCCCGCATCAAGGTGTCTATGATCATCGCACCAAGATCGCGAACTGGCTCTCCGCGCGGCTCATGCAATGCGCGCCGCAGAACCTGTTCGTCACCAGCGGCGCGCAACACGCCGTCTGGCTCGCACTGACCGCCGCCGCGCGCGAAGGCGACACGATCGTTGCAGAACAATACCCCTATTCCGGGCTTTCCGCGCTTGCCGAATTGCAGCGCTATCGACTTCTCGGTGTCGAACTCGACGAAGAAGGGGCGATTCCGGATTCGCTCGATCGGGTGCTCACCGAAACCGGCGCAAAGATCGTTTACCTGACGCCGACCTTCCAGACTGCAACCGGGGCCGCGATGGGCGAGCACCGCCGCAAGCAGGTCGCGAAGCTCTTGCGCAAGCACGATGCCTACCTGATCGAAGACGACGTTTACGGGTTCCTGATGTCCAAACCCCGTACGCCGATTTCCCGTCACGCGCCGGAGCGCAGTTTCTACATAACGAGCTACGCAAAAATGGTGGCGCCGGCGTTGCGAATGGGCAGCGTCATCGTTCCGGAGAAGTTTCACTCGCGGGCAATTACGGCTTTGCGCGCCGGCAGCTGGATGACGTCCCCCCTGCTT
>JAEZFA010000078.1 GCA_023417665.1 Pseudomonadota bacterium
GGTCTGGACCGCGCGGAGCGGAGCGCGGTCGATATTCGCAAGCACGCGTCCGCGGTCGTCGACCTGCTTGATGGTGTCGGTGACGGGGAGCGCCGGAATCGCCGCGCCATGTTCGCGTACGGCTGCGATTGCGCGCTCGATCAGCGCTGCGCCGGCAAAAGGGCGCGCCGCGTCGTGCACGAGCACGAAACGCGGCGCAGTCGTTACCAGACTTTCCAGGCCTGCGCGTACCGAGGCCTGGCGTGTCGCTCCGCCGGGGACGGCCGGAAGACACTTCGGCAGGCCCCCGGATGCTGCTGCGTAGCCGGCGACGTCTTCGTGACGGATCACGGCCTGGACCGCACCCACCGCGCGATGATCTGTGAATAACCGCAGCGCGTGCCGCAGAACGGGCTCGCCGCCCAGCAGGCGATATTGTTTGGGCAGTCCGGTTCCTGCGCGAGTTCCCCCGCCGCCCGCCACCACCAAGGCCGCTATTTCCATTCCGACGCCCATATTCGCCGTTTCCAGGGGTTTCCTAGACCATTTTGCTATGCGGGTCGCGGTGAGTGCGATGCAACAAAGCCCTTGCCTCCGAAGTAGACTTGATTAAGATGTGTGCACGAGATTTCGGGCCTAATTTGTAGGCAAGGGTACTTTGAGCAGCACATCCTCCACCAGTACGTTGAATGTCGGGCCGCTCGGCGTGCCGGGACGGGCCTTTCTGGCCCCGATGGCCGGCATCACCGATCTGCCGTTTCGCCGCATGGCGCACCGCTACGGGGCGGGGCTTGTCGTGTCCGAGATGATCGCCTGCGAATGGCTGGCGACCGGAAGCCCCGAGGCACAGTTGCGTGCCGAAGGCGAAGCCGTTGGGCTGCATGTCGTGCAGCTTGCCGGCTGCGACGCCCGATGGATCGCAGAAGGTGCGCGGATCGCGGAAGGCGCGGGCGCCGACATCGTCGATCTCAATATGGGCTGCCCGGCCAAATGCGTAACCACCGGCGCGGCCGGTGCCGCCTTGCTCCGCGATGTCGATCATGCCGTGCGGCTGATCGAGGCGGCGGTGAGCGCGGTGAAAATTCCGGTGACCGTGAAGATGCGGCTTGGCTGGGATGACAGTTCGATCGTAGCGCCTGCACTTGCGAAACGTGCAGAGGCCGCCGGCGCGAAGATGGTGACGGTGCATGGCCGCACGCGCCAGCAATTCTACAAGGGCAACGCCAACTGGCGTGCGATTTCCCGGGTCAAGGCGGCGGTTTCGATCCCGGTCGTCGCCAACGGCGACCTGCATACTTACGAAGACGCAGGCGCGATGCTTGCGGAGTCCGGCGCGGATGCGGTGATGATCGGGCGTGCGGCACGCGGCAAGCCGTGGCTGCCGGGACAGATCGGCCGTTTCATCGCCGGTGGTACGAAGTCCAGCGATCCGGCAATCGAGGATCAGCGCGACATGCTGATCGAGCTTTATGATGCATGGCTCGGTCAATACGGTCACGCGCGCGGCGCGAAAGAAGCGCGCAAGCACATCGGCTGGGCGCTCGAAGCCGCGGGAGGCGCGGTCAACCTTTCGACCGACTGGGTCAAGCAGTGGCGCGCGCAGCTGCTCGCGGAAAATTCGCCGGCGCGGGTCGTGCTCGGCATTCGCGATGCCTTCGACGAACTCGGCTGGAAGGCGGCGGCATGAGAAACGCGCGCGCGCAAAAGCCGATGACGGCGGTGTCCGGGGTCGCCGATGCCGTGCTGGACGCGCTTCCGCATCCGGTGGTGACGGTCGCGCCGACCGATTTGATCGCGAACGCGAATGCGGCGGCGGAGTCCTTTTTCGAATCCAGCGCGCCGGTACTGCGCCGCCACCGCATCCACGAGATCGTGCCGTTCGGCAGCCCGCTGATCGCGCTGATCGAGCAGGTGCGCGCCCGCAATGCCGCGGTCAACGAATATCGCGTCGATCTCGGAACGCCGCGCAACGGCGGCGAGCGGATCGTCGATATCCACGTCGCTCCGATGGCGGAAAACTCCGAGCATGTAGTGGTCATGCTGCAGGAGCGGACCATGGCGGACAAGATCGACCGCCAGCTGACCCATCGCGGCGCGGCGCGCTCGGTGACGGCGCTGGCCTCCATGCTGGCCCATGAAATCAAGAATCCGCTTTCGGGTATTCGCGGTGCGGCGCAGCTTCTCGAGCAATCCGCCGACGACAGCGACCGCGCGCTGACCCGGCTGATTTGCGACGAAGCCGACCGGATCGTGAAGCTCGTCGACCGGATGGAGGTGTTCTCGGACGAGCGGCCGATCGAGCGCGACGCCGTCAACATTCATGCCGTGCTCGAGCATGTGAAGAAGCTCGCCTTGTCGGGCTTCGCCAGTCACATCCGCTTCGTCGAGGAATACGATCCGTCGCTGCCGCCGGTTTTCGCCAATCGCGACCAGCTCGTGCAGGTGTTTCTCAACCTTATCAAGAACGCCGCGGAGGCGATCGGGGACAGTGACGACGGCGAGATCCTGCTCAGCACCGCGTTCCGGCCCGGCGTCCGCCTGACGGTTCCGGGGGCGTCAACGCGGGTCAGCCTGCCGCTCGAATTCTGCGTGCGCGACAACGGCCCCGGCGTGCCGGAGGACGTGCGGCCGCATCTTTTCGACCCCTTCGTCACCACCAAGACCTCGGGAAGCGGCCTCGGTCTTGCATTGGTCGCGAAGATCATCGGGGACCATGGAGGCATTGTCGAATGCGACAGCCAGCCCAGGCGCACGACGTTTCGCGTTCTGTTGCCAACCTATTCGCAAAGCGGCCAGGCGCCGCAAACGGACCAGTGAGGACGGCGCAAATGCCATCGGGAAATATCCTTGTTGCTGACGACGACGCCGCGATCCGCACGGTGTTGAGCCAGGCGCTGTCCCGCGCCGGCTATGAGGTGCGGTCCTGCGGCAATGCGGCAACGCTCTGGCGCTGGATTAGTCAGGGCGACGGCGATCTGGTCATTACCGACGTCGTCATGCCGGACGAAGACGCCTTCAGCCTGCTGCCGCGCCTGAAGAAGATGCGACCGGAACTTCCGGTGATCGTCATGAGCGCGCAGAACACCTTCATGACGGCGATCAAGGCCTCCGAGCACGGCGCCTATGAGTATCTGCCGAAGCCGTTCGACCTGAAGGAACTGATCTCCATTGTCGGCCGCGCGCTCTCGGAGCCCAAGCGCTCCAGTGCGGCTCCCGCGAAGCCGGATGACATGGACGCAATTCCGCTCGTTGGCCGCTCGCCGGCGATGCAGGAAATCTACCGGCTGCTCGCGCGGCTGATGCAGACCGATCTCACCGTCATGATTTCCGGCGAGAGCGGCACCGGCAAGGAACTCGTCGCCCGCGCGCTGCACGATTACGGCAAGCGCCGCAGCGGCCCGTTCGTGCCGATCAACATGGCGGCGATCCCGCGCGACCTGATCGAAGCCGAATTGTTCGGCCACGAGAAGGGCGCCTTCACCGGCGCCAATACGAAGAACATCGGCCGCTTCGAACAGGCCGAAGGCGGCACGCTTTTTCTCGACGAAATCGGCGACATGCCAATGGAGGCGCAGACGCGGCTTCTGCGCGTGCTCCAGCAGGGCGAATATACGACGGTCGGCGGCCGCACGCCGATCAAGACCGACGTCCGCATCATCGCAGCGACCAACAAGGACCTGCGCATCCTGATTCAGCAGGGGCTGTTCCGCGAGGACCTGTTCTTCCGCCTCAATGTCGTGCCGTTGCGGTTGCCGCCGCTGCGCGAACGCACCGAGGACGTGCCCGATCTGATCCGGCACTTCTTTACGCTGGCCGCGCGCGAGGGCCTGCCGCAGAAGCAGATCGAGGCGGCCGCACTCGACCGGCTGCGGCGCTATCGCTGGCCGGGCAACGTGCGCGAACTGGAAAATCTGGTCCGGAGGCTCTCGGCGCTCTATCCGCAGGAAATCATCAGCCTCGCCATTATCGATTCGGAGCTCGCGCAACCGGCGGCCGAAGTCTCGCCCGAAGCCGGCGCCAAGGACGAGACGCTCAGCGTCTCCACCGAGCGCCACCTTTCGCGGTATTTCGGCGGGTTCGGCGATAACCTGCCGCCGCCCGGCCTCTATCACCGCATTTTGCGGGAAGTGGAGACGCCGCTGATCTCGGCGGCGCTTGCGGCGACCCGCGGCAACCAGATCAAGGCGGCCGAACTGCTCGGCGTGAACCGCAATACGCTCCGGAAAAAAATCCGAGACCTCGACATTCAGGTGATCCGCTCGACGCGCTGAATCTGTGGCAGGCCGTATTCCGCTACCCGGCCTGTCACATTTTTGCACCAGTGTTGTCGGTATGCATCAGGCCGCCGGATCGTCCGGCTTCGTAACGGTGCATGGCCGATTCCCTGACGCCCTCCGACTCCGCGCTGCCGAACCAATCGGCCCCGTTCCCCAAGCCGCCCCGGCGGCTGGCGAGCTATTTTGCGCCGGTCATGGTGGTGCTGGCGCTGGTGTCGGCGCTCGTCACCTTCCTGATCCTGACCGGGCTCACGCCGATTTCGCCGACCCATAACGTCGTGGTTTCGGTGCTGCTCGCCAATGGCGGCATCGTGCTGGTGCTGACGGCGGTCGTCGCCTGGGAAATCTTCAACGTCATCCGCGCGCAACGAAAGGGCCGCGCCGGCGCGCGCCTGCATGGCCGGATCGTGCTCCTGTTCGGGCTCGTCGCCGCGGTGCCTGCCATTCTGGTTGCGATCATCGCAAGCATCACGCTGGATCGCGGACTTGACCGCTGGTTCTCGCAGCGTACCCGCGCCATCATCGGCAACGCGATCACGGTCGCCGAAACCTATGTGCGCGAGCACGGCTTCAGCATCCGGCAGGACCTCGTGGTCATGGCTAGCGACCTTTCGCGCATCAAGCAGATCTTCGACAACGACCGCGAGCGCTTTCGAAAGATTCTCACCGCGCAGGCGCAAATCCGCGGCGTGCCGAGCGCCATCCTGATCCGCAGCGACCTGACGGTGGTCGAGCGTGCCGACATCAACATCGGCCGCGAGTTCCTGATCCCGCAGAACATCGTCGTGAAGGAAGCGACGTTGCAACAGCCGATCGTCTATGTGCCGCCGTCGGCGGATTACGTCGCCGCGATCATTCCGCTGGTCGGCTACGAAGATACCTATCTTTATGTCGCGCGCCCCATCGACCCGCGCGTGATTCAGTACCTGCGGCAGACCGAAGCGAACCTGCTCGAGTACCGCGGGCTCGAGCAGCGGCGCTTCGGCGTGCAGCTTGCCTTCGCATTGATGTACGCGGTGATCGCGCTGATCCTGCTGCTTTCCGCCGTGTGGTTCGGCTTGAACTTCGCGAACCGGCTGGTGGCGCCGATCCGCCGGCTGATCACCGCCGCCGATCTCGTCGCTTCCGGCAACCTCTATGTGCAGGTGCCGGTGCGGCGCACCGAAGGCGATCTCGCCAATCTTGGCGAAAGCTTCAACAAGATGACTTCAGAACTGCGCACACAGAATACCGATCTGGTGCGGGCGAGGGACCAGATCGACGAACGGCGGCGCTTTACCGAAGCGGTGCTTGCCGGTGTCGGCGCGGGCGTCATCGGCCTGAATTCGTCGGGCATGATCACGATCCTCAACCGCTCGGCGGAGCGTTTGCTCGGCTTGCGGGAAGGCGAGATGATCGGCAAGGACGCGATCGTCGCGATGCCGGAATTCGCGCCGCTCATTCGCGACGCCTTCGCGGACAATCACCGCGTCAACGGTACCGTGACGCTGGCGCGCGGCGGACGCGAGCGGACCTTCAACGTGCGTGTGACGACCGAGCAGGCGGACGAAACCGAGCACGGTTATGTCATCACGCTGGACGACATTACCGAACTGGTCAGTGCGCAGCGCACGTCTGCCTGGGCCGATATCGCGCGGCGCATTGCCCATGAGATCAAGAACCCGCTGACCCCGATCCAGCTCTCCGCCGAGCGCCTCAAGCGCAAATACGGCAAGACCATCACGCAGGACCGGGAAGTGTTCGAGCAGTGCACCGAGACGATCATCCGGCAGGTCGGCGATATCGGGCGCATGGTAGACGAGTTCTCGTCGTTCGCGCGGATGCCGAAGCCGGTCGTCGAAACGCAGGACCTGCTCGAAACCGTCCGCCAGGCGGTGTTCCTGCAGCGCGTCGCGCATCAGAACATTCGCTTCGAGACGGAGTTGCCGCAAGGCACGATGACGGCCCGCTTCGACCGCCGGCTGATCTCGCAGGCGCTGACCAACATCCTCAAGAATGCGGCCGAAGCGATCGAAGGTTCGCCGCAGGAAATCGAGAAGCCGCGGATTCTGGTGCGCGCGACGCATCTCGGCGCGCTGATCGCAATCGACGTCATCGACAACGGTCCGGGTCTTCCCAAGGAGAACCGTGAGCGGTTGCTCGAACCCTATGTGACGACCCGCGACAAAGGTACCGGCCTCGGTCTCGCCATCGTCGGGAAGATTTTCGAAGAGCACGGCGGCGGCATCGAACTTCGCGATGCTCCGGCGGAGTTCGCGAGCGGCCGGGGAGCCTGGGTGCATCTGACCCTTTTGGCCAACGGCGTTACGGCCGCGCCCGGCGCGGATCAAGTCAAGCAAGAAGGCGCAACAGCGAAATAAATCATGGCGACGGACATTCTCGTAGTCGACGACGAAGAAGATATCCGCGAACTCGTGGCGGGAATTCTGGAGGACGAAGGATATGTCGTCCGGACCGCGGCGAACGCCGACGATGCGATTGCTGCGATCACGTCGCGCCGGCCGCAACTCGTGCTGCTCGACATCTGGCTCGAGGGAAGCCGGCTCGACGGGCTGGCGCTGCTCGACGTGATCAAGGCCGACCATGCCGACCTGCCGGTCGTGATGATCTCCGGTCACGGCAACATCGAGACTGCCGTCGCCGCGATCAAGCAGGGCGCCTACGACTTCATCGAGAAGCCGTTCAACGCCGACCGGCTGGTGGTGGTGGCAAGCCGCGCGATCGAAACGCTGCGGCTGCGGCGCGAAGTCAATGCGCTGAAGCAGATGAACCCGCATGCGCAGAAGCTGATCGGCCATTCGGCGGCGATGAATACGCTGCGCCAGACCATCGAGCGGATTGCGCCGACCAACAGCCGCATCATGATCGTGGGACCGTCGGGCTGCGGGAAGGAACTGACGGCGCGCATGATTCACGCGTCTTCGGCGCGCGCCAACGGCCCGTTCGTCGTCATCAATGCGGCGGCGATTACGCCGGAGCGCATGGAGAGCGAGCTGTTCGGAACCGAGGGGGACGCCGAGCATCCGCGCAAGATCGGCGCGCTGGAGGAGGCGGACGGCGGCACCCTGTTCATCGACGAAATCGCCGACATGCCGCGCGAGACGCAGAACCGGATCCTGCGCGTGCTGACCGAGCAGACCTTCCAGCGCGTCAACGGTAGCGTAAAGGTGCAGGTCGATGTCCGCATCATTTCCTCGACCGCACGCGACATCGAGCACGAGATCGCGGAGGGGCGCTTCCGCGAAGACCTCTTTCACCGACTCAGCGTGGTGCCGATCCGCGTGCCACCGCTTGCGGAGCGGCGCGAGGACGTGCCGGAGCTTGTGCAGTATTTCCTCGAACAGATTTCGGTCACCACGGGGCTTGCGCGGCGCACGATCGGCGACGATGCGCTGGCCGTGCTGCAATCGCATGACTGGCCCGGCAACGTCCGGCAGTTGCGCAACAACGTCGAGCGGCTGCTGATTTTGGCCGGCGGCGACGTGCAAAGCGCGATCACGGCCAATTTGCTGCCGCCCGATGTCGGCTCGCTGGTGCCGAGCATGCCGCACGGCAATGGCGGCGAGCAGTTGATGAGCCTGCCCTTGCGCGACGCACGCGAAGTGTTCGAGCGGGAATATCTGGTCGCGCAGATCAATCGCTTCAGCGGCAACATCTCGCGAACCGCCGAGTTCGTCGGGATGGAACGCTCGGCGCTGCATCGCAAGCTCAAGGCGCTCGGCATCGACGAGCGCGCGAGATAGAAGAAGCCATGTCCCGCATCGCGTATGTCAACGGGCGCTACGTTCCGTTCGGCGCGGCACGCGTTCACATCGAGGATCGCGGCTATCAGCTTGGCGACGGCGTTTACGAGGTGTGCGAAATTCGCGACGGCGCACTGGTCGATGCGCGGCGGCATCTCGAACGCCTGCAGCGCTCGCTTGCGGCGCTCCGCATCGATATGCCGCTGCCGCTCAACGCGTTGCACTTCGTATGCGCGCAAATGCTGCGGCGGAATCTAGTCGCAAACGGCTTGCTCTACATGCAGGTGACGCGAGGTGTCGCGCGGCGCGACCACGGCTTTCCTGACCCGAAGGTGAAGCCGTCGCTTGTGCTCACGGTACGGGGGCTCGATGCGAAGAAGATCTCGTCAGCGGCGGCGGCCGGGATTTCGGTGATTACCGTGCCGGACAACCGCTGGGGCCGGGTGGACATCAAGACCATCGGCCTTTTGCCCAATGTGCTCGCGAGACAGGAAGCGAGAGAACGGGGGGCGAGAGATGCGTGGTTCGTGGACGAGCAGGGCTTCGTGACCGAGGGGGCTGCATCCAATGCCTGGATCGTGACGCAGGAGGGGGTGCTCGTTACCCGGCCAGCCTCCAGCCGCATCCTGACCGGCATCACCATGACAGTGGTGAAGGAAGTTGCCGCCGGCCTTCAGCTTCGCTGCGAGGAGCGGGCGTTCAGCGTGGCCGAAGCGAAGGCCGCGCGGGAGGCATTCCTGACTTCCGCGACGCAGACCGTGATGCCTGTGGTCGCCATCGACGGGCAGGCAATCGGGGATGGCCGGCCGGGGCCGGTCGCACGCAGGCTGCGGGAGGCATTCTACGAAGGTGCCGAAACAGGACTGCCGGATCGCTAAATATCTGCATTCATTTGTGATTATCGTGCTACAGAACTCCCGCAAACAATCTTGCGCAGCGAAGGGAACCTCATTCTAATAGTCACTGTTCCGGAAGCGGCAGTCCGGACTTGAACGACCGGCAGGGGTCGTTCGAAACATCGCTCGCCCGAACCAAGAAGGAAAATCCCCATGGCGGCGGATAGAACGCAAAATCTCCAGGACACTTTTCTCAACTACGTGCGGAAGAACAAAACACCGCTGACGATTTTTCTCGTCAACGGCGTCAAGCTGCAGGGCGTGGTGACGTGGTTCGACAACTTCTGCGTCTTGCTGCGCAGGGACGGGCACGGACAACTGGTCTACAAGCACGCGATCTCCACGATCATGCCGGGGGCACCGGTTTCGCTGTTCGAGGGAACGGACGACCACATCCCCGCCGGAGACAAAACCTAGTTGGAGCCTCGCAAAGCCGCCCGCAAGAAATCGAAGCGAGGCGAGCCGCCGGCAGCCGACCCTTCGCGTGATGCGACGAAGGTCGTCGTCGTGGTGCCGGTGCTCGCGCGCGGCAAAGGCGACGTCGCCAATACCCGCAATCCGCAGGCACGGCTCGAGGAAGCGGTCGGCCTTGCCGCGGCGATCGAACTGCATGTCGTTTACGCAGGCATCGTCACGCTCGGCCAGATCCGGCCCGCGACCTTTATCGGCTCGGGCAAGGTGGAAGAGATCGCCGGCATCGTGAAAAGCGAGAATGCCGGCGTGATGTTCGTGGACTGTGCGCTTTCGCCGGTGCAACAGCGAAATCTCGAAAAGGAATGGTCCGCGAAAGTCATCGATCGTACCGGCCTCATTCTGGAAATCTTCGGCGCCCGCGCGCGCACCAAGGAAGGCACGCTTCAGGTCGAACTCGCGCACCTGAATTACCAGCGCAGCCGTCTGGTCCGCTCATGGACGCATCTCGAGCGTCAGCGCGGCGGCTTCGGCTTTCTCGGCGGGCCCGGCGAAACGCAGATCGAGGCCGATCGCCGGCAGATCGACGAACGCATCATTCGCATCGAGCGCGAGCTGGAATCGGTGAAGCGCACGCGCGCATTGCACCGGAAGAACCGCAAGCGCGTGCCGTATCCGGTCGTTGCACTGGTCGGCTATACCAACGCCGGAAAATCGACGCTGTTCAACCGCCTGACCGCGGCGGATGTACGGGCCGAGGATCTCCTGTTCGCGACGCTAGATCCGACGTTGCGCGGCATCGAATTGCCCGGCGGTACGCGGGCCATTCTCTCCGATACCGTGGGCTTTCTCTCTGAATTGCCGACGCTTCTGGTCGCCGCGTTCCGCGCGACGCTCGAGGAGGTGATCGAGGCGGACCTGATCCTGCATGTCCGGGACATTTCGCATCCCGACACCGCGGCGCAGGCAACGGACGTGCTTCAGGTGCTGGAAGAACTTGGCATCGACATCAATGACGCCACGCGCATGATCGAAGTCTGGAACAAGGCCGACCGGCTCGATGCGGATGCGCGGCTGCGCGCCGAGAACCACGCGGAGCGGCTTCCGGCGGGAAACCGTCCGAGCCTGATTTCGGCGCTGACCGGCGAGGGTATCGACGGCCTCTTGCAGCGTATTGCCGACAAGATCGCGGCAGGCTGGCCGGTCGTGCGTCTGTCATTGAATGCCGCGGATGGCGCGAACCTCAGCTGGCTCCATCGTCACGGCGAAGTGCTGACGCAGCGGCTCGATGATGAAGGCATGCTTCATCTGGAAGTGCGCATGGCGCCCGAGAAAGCCGACGAATTCGCGCGTCGCCGCGGAAAACCCGGGCGTTAGCTCACGCGCGTTTTGCCTGCTGCCAATAGGCTTCCAGTTCTTCGAGCGATGTCTCACCGAATGATTTGCCGGACGCGGCGACGCTCGCTTCGACGCCGTGGAAGCGCTTCTCGAATTTGTTCGTCGCATTGCGCAACGCGACTTCCGGATCGACGCCGGAGCGGCGTGCGTAATTGACGAGCGAGAAGAGCAGGTCGCCGATTTCCTCCTCGGTGCTTTCGGGCGTGTCCGCAGCTTTCAGTTCGGCGATTTCCTCGGCAACCTTGTCGAGCACGCCGTCGACATCCGGCCAGTCGAAGCCGACGCGGGCCGCGCGCTTCTGGATTTTCTCGGCTCGCGTCAGTGCGGGCAGCGCGAGCGGTACGCCGTCCAGCACGCCGGCATCCACGCCACCGGATTTCTGCTTGCGCTCCTCGGCCTTGATTTCCTCCCAGAGCCGTTTGACCTCGTCCGGGCTCAAGCCGGCTTCGGCGCCGAAAACATGCGGATGCCGCCGGATCAGTTTCTCGGACAGCGTTTGCACGACATCGTCGAAGCCGAAGGCGCCGGCTTCCTCGGCCATGCGGGCGTGAAACACGACCTGCAGCAACAGGTCGCCAAGCTCGTCTTTCAGCGCCGCCAGATCCTGCCGGGCGATGGCGTCAGCGACTTCGTAGGCTTCCTCGATGGTGAACGGCGCGATGGTCGCGAAGGTCTGCTTCAGGTCCCACGGGCAGCCGATGTCCGGCGTCCGCAGCCGCGCCATCAGCGCGAGCAGATCGCGGATTTCGGAAGAGGCTTTCAAATCAGGCACTCCTGAGCTTTGCGGCCTTGATTCGCAGAAGACATATTATGGAACATATCCCTTAGGCCGATCCATTAAACGCCATTTCGATCAAATTTGAATCGTTCCGCGCGGCCGATCTTAACGGCGGTCTGCCAGATTTGCGCTTGTGGGATTGCTGTTTCTTCGGGGCTGGAACGACTTTCATGGCTATGGCGGATTTTCAGCGTGGCCCGGCGCGGCTTCGCTGGCTGTTAATTGCAATCGTTGCCCTGGCGGCAATGCCGGTATTCGCTTTGTATCTTGCACGCCTCAGTTCGAGCAGCGAACGCGCACTCGAACAGGCCCGCGAATTTGCTGCCACGCTCGCGCAATCAGGCGCCAACCAGCAGCAGAATCTGGTGCTGAACGCCCGCGGTCTGGGCGAAGCCATCAAGAACATTCCGGCGATCGCGCTAAATACGAATTGCGACCGTCTGCTTGGCGAGATCAACGCCAAGGCCTCCTGGGCCGCGTCGCTGTTTCTGCTGGATAAAGACGGTACCGGGATCTGCACCAGCCGCACGGTCGCGCGCGGCATGAATTTCAGCGATCGCAGCTATTTCAGGGAAGCCCTGCGCACCGGCGAATTCGTGGTCAGCGAAGCCATTATCGGCCGCGTCACGAAACAGCCGGTCGTTGCCATGGCGGTACCCATCAAGAACGCCGCAGGCGCGATCACGAATATGCTCGTCGTCGGTGTCGAAATGATCTGGCTGCCTTCGATCGCGAACGCGGCCGAGCAGCGCTATCAGGGCGTGGTGCTGGCCATCAATCGGGATGGCGGTCTGGTGTCCCGCCATGTCCGCAATTCCGGCATTACCAGCGTCGCGGAAACGGGTACGAGCGACGCGACCTTGCAGCGGCTCGTGACCGCAAAGACGCCGGTTCTCGAATTCGAGGACGACGGCGTGCAACGCATTTATGGCGTGGCGCATGTAAAGGACATGCAGCTTACGGTCGCCGTTTCGTTCGACCGTGACACGGTGCTCGGGCCCATTCAGCAGCGTTTCTGGGTCGATCTGGTCTGGCTGCTGCTGGTCGCGGCGGGCTCCATCGGGCTTGCCCTGACGGTCGCGGAATTCAGCGTGCTGCGCGGCGTGCGAAGCCTCAACAATACGGCGCTTCGCCTGAAAGCCGGGCGCATGGGCACGCGCGTGAACCTGTCGCCGCGGGTCGCAACCGAACTGCACGACCTCGCCGCAAGCTTCAATTCCATGATCGCGGAATTCGAGCGGCTCGCGTATCTCGACCGCCTCACCGGCTTGCCGAACCGCCGCTATCTCGAGCGCCAGATGCTGACGCGGGGCACCGAGCGCGACAAGCGCGGCAACATTATCCCGGAAGCCCTGCTCGCGATCGATCTCGACGGCTTCAAGCCCGTCAACGACATTTTCGGCCACGCCATGGGCGACAAGGTGCTGACCGCGGTAGCCCGCCGCATCGCTGCGGTGGCAAGCGACCGGGCGACCGTGGCCCGGCTCGGCGGCGACGAATTCGTGGCCCTGATTGCTCTTCCCGGCGCGATTGATCCACGGGCTTCGGCACGCGCCTTTGGCGACGAAATCCGCGACGCCCTGCGGGAGCCGTTCGAGATCGACGGCAACCTCTTTCCGGTCGGCGCGAGCATCGGGGTCGCGGTCGTTCCCGAGGACGCCGAAACGCTCGCCGGCGCGCTGGTGATCGCGGATGCGGCGCTCTACGAGGCCAAGC
>JAEZFA010000079.1 GCA_023417665.1 Pseudomonadota bacterium
GTTCTGGATTCCGCAATGCGCTGGTCGATCGCGGTGACCTGCAGTCCGGCGCGTTCCTCGCGTTCACGCCAGGAAGCCCGTTCGGCGCCGATCGCCGAGAGCCGCTGCGCGCGGGCCGCACGTTCGCGCTCGATGCCGTCGATGTCGGCCTTCGCGCCGGTATAGGCCGCGCGATCGTTGGTGAGCCGCGTGCGCGCGGCATTGAGCAGCGCTTCGGTGTCGGCGACCGACGCGAGCGTCGCCAGCTGCGTTACGATTTCCGCAGAAGACGCCTCGATTTCACTCTGGTTCGCAAGCAGTCGTGCCCGCGCTTCCGAGAGTGCCGAGAGACGCGACTGCTGCTCGCCCGCCGCGCGTTCAGCGTCTGCCAGTGCATGCAGCGCGGTGTCATAAGCGCTTTGCGCGTTGCGCCACAGGCCGCGGGCATTCATCTCCGCGGATTCTGCGGCCGCAAGTTCGGCTGCCGCGTTGTCGTTATCGGTCTTCGCCTTGGTGACCTGTTCGCGCGCGGCCGAAACTTCGAGGTCGAGTTCGGCAAGACGGTTGCGCGCGGCGAGGCGGCGCGCGGCCGCAGTCGGCGCATCTGCGGTGACGGTGTAGCCGTCCCAGCGCCACAGGTCGCCTTCAAGAGAAACGAGGCGCTGTCCGACCTGCAACTGCTTGCGAAGCTCGGCCCCTTCGGCACGCGACACGACGCCGATCTGCTTCAGCGCGCGGGTCAATGCTTCCGGCGCGTTCACATGCACCGTCAGCGATTCAGCGCCGGCCGGCAGCACCGGATCGGCTTCGCCCGCGTCCGCTCCCGCCCAATGCATCGGCGAGGCGGCATCGAAGGGCGCGTCGAGTTCGTCGCCGAGCGCCGCGGCGAGTGCGGCTTCGTAGCCGCTTGCCACCTGCACCTGATCGACCGCCGGCGGAAACAGCGATTTCGACTGTTCTCCCAGCATCTTGGCGAGCGTCCGGGCCTCGGTCTCAAGCCGGTGCAGGGTCTGTTCGGCGGCCTGCAAGGGCTTGCGAGCAAGGTCGAGCGCCTGCACCGCGGCGGAGCGAGCGGCTTCCGCACGGAGCGCGTCGGCGTCGGTCTGGCCAAGCCGTTCCTGCGCGGCGGTGGAGGCTTCGCGCAGCCGCGCCAGTTCGCCGCCGTTGTCGGCAAGGCCCTGACCGGCTTCCTGCTCGATCTGCACGATCTCGTTCGCGATTCTTTCGAGGCGATGGCGATAGCTGTTGGCCGAGCCTTCCAGAGAGCCGCGCTTTGCAATCAGCGAGGCGAGTTCTGCGGTCGCTTCGTCGAAGGATTTCTCGGTCGCGGCAAGTTGCTGCTCGGCAGCCAGCATGCGCTCGCGCGCCGCCGCTTCGCCGCTTGCCACTGCGTTTTCTTCCGCGGCAAGCGCTTCTTCTTCGCGCACCAGACGGGCGAGCACCTCGACGGCGTCGTTCGCAAGCGCGCGCTCGCGCTCGATATCGGCGGCGAGCTGCGTGAGCCGGCGGTCGAGTTCTTCCGCGCGGTTCTTGGCGCGCGCTTCTTCCTTTTCGAGTTCCGCGCTGGCGAGGTTCAGGCGCTGAAGCGCAGCGCCGGTAATCGCAGCCTGCTCGCGGGCCGGATTGAGCTGTTCGCCGACTTCCGCCTGCTTGCGGCTTGCTTCCAGATGCAGTTGCGTTTGATCGGCAACCGCGCGCACCGCAAGGTCGCGCGTATGCTCGGCTTCGGCGATCTGCGCTTCCGCCTCGCGCCAGCGCAAGGCCATCAGAAGTGCCTGACGGCGGCGGATTTCCGCCGAGACGTTCTTGTAGCGCACGGTCTGCCGCGCTTGCCGCTTGAGGCTGTCCATCTGGGTCGCGATCTGGCCGATCACGTCCTCGAGGCGCTGGAGATTGGTTTCGGCGGCGCGCAGGCGGGTTTCCGCTTCATGCTTGCGCGCATGCAGGCCGGAAATGCCGGCGGCTTCTTCGAGAATGCGGCGCCGCGCTTCCGGCTTGGCGTTGATGATCTCGCCGATCTGGCCCTGCCGCACCAGCGCCGGCGAGCGTGCGCCCGAGGAGGCGTCGGCGAACAGCAATTGCACGTCGCGGGCGCGGACCTCGCGGCCGTTGATGCGATAGGCGGAGCCGGCTTCGCGCTCGATGCGGCGTGAGACTTCGAGCACTTCGGCATCGTTGAACTGCGCGGGCGCCTTGTGGTCGGCGTTGTCGACGACGATGACGACTTCCGCGGTATTGCGCGGCGGCCGGTGTGCGGAGCCGGCAAAGATCACCTGATCCATGTCCTGCGCGCGCATGGCCTTGGTCGAGCTTTCGCCCATGGCCCAGCGCAGCGCCTCAACGATGTTGGATTTGCCGCAACCGTTCGGGCCGACGATACCGGTCAGCCCCGGTTCGATCACGAACTCGGAGGGCTCAACGAAGGACTTGAAGCCGATAAGCTTTAAACGCGTGAACTGCATGGATTTCAGGCCTTGTGACGCGCTTCTTTTCGCGCGATTCGGGTGCCCGTGACGATGGGGCGAGCGGCCGGTGGCGGCAAGCCGCCCCGGCTTTCAGGCATTACGACGCTGGGGATAGCGGGCCGGAAAGGCCCGACAAATCCACTACTTATTTAATAAGGGGGTCGATGACTTTCGAGAGCGCCTCGATCGAGGTGTCGCCGTCGATCTTGGTGGTCCCGTTGATGAAGAGGGTCGGGGTCGCCTCGACCCCGAACGTCTCGAAACCGCGCACCGCGGTCATCTGGATTTCCTGCGCGAGCTTCTTGTCGCTCAGGCATTCGCGGAACTTTTCTTCGGTGATGCCGGCCTGGTTGGCGAGCTTCAGGAGTACCGGAACCGGCTGCGCGCTCGAGGCCCAGTTGCGCTGGGTTTCGAACAGCGCCGAGGTCATCGCGAAATACTTATCCTTGCCGGCGCAATGCGCGAGCATGCCCGCGGCAATCGAAAGCTCCGCCGGTGCGGTCGGGAACACCCGGAAAATGAACCGCACCTTGCCGGTGTCGATGTATTTTTCCTTGAGCTTCGGGAAGGTGTTGGCGTGGAAATTCGCGCAATGCCCGCAGGTGAAGGAGGCATATTCGACGATGGTGACCGGGGCGTCGTCCTTGCCGAGCACATGATCGCCGAGCGGGCCGGGCTTGTGCAGTTCCGCCGGATCCACCTTCTTGCGCGACTGCGCGAAGGCAGCGCCGGGGATCTGGGTCAGCAGGAGCGTGGCGCTGATGCCGGTGACAACGGTGCGGCGGGTAACGGACAAGACGGCCTCCGGGTTCGATTGACGGCTGGACCTAGACTGCGGGCCTGATTGTGGCAAGCGTGGGATGGTCCGGTTACGCCGGCATTACTTCTTGTCGCGGCCCCGGATCAGCGCGCCGAGACGGGCCACCGACTGGCCGAGCGCGTCGTCCTCGAAACTGCCGATGGCGCGGCGCGTAGCTTCGATCTCGGCGGTGGAAGGCTCCTTGCGGACGGGAGGCCGCTTGCGGCGGAACGCAACCGGACCTTGCCGGATTGCAAGCCGCCCGACACAGCGCCAGCCGAAATAGCGGTTCACCCGATCCAGAATGAGCGGCTGCAGATGCTGGATTTCGAGCGCATAGGCGCCCTCGACCCGCACCTGAAGAATTCCGACCGAATCCGGGTCGTCGCGGCGCGGCCAGGCGAGCTTGATCGGCTCGGAGCGCCGCGCGAGATCGTCGCCCACGATTTCGGGCCAGTGCGTCACGATCTCGACTGCGGCGAAACCCTGCCGCGCGAAAGCGTCACCCACCGTCTTGCCGACGAGATCGGCGAGCGGCGAGGCATTGCGCGGGCGTTTGGGCGGCACGGCCATCTTTGCGACTCCGGCTGGTTTCGGCGTAGAGCTTCTGCATGCGCGAAACAAGCCGGGCACTTCGTGGCGAACGGGCGCGGGCGAAAGCCGCGCCGCGTGCCGCGACGTTGCTTGCCTGGTACGACACGTCCGCACGCGTCTTGCCGTGGCGGGCGAGGGGCGGAGCCAAGCCCGATCCCTACCGCGTCTGGCTTTCCGAAATCATGCTGCAGCAGACCCGCGTGGAAACCGTGCTGCCCTATTACGCTAAGTTTCTTGCGCGCTGGCCCGACGTCACGGCGCTTGCCGCAGCACGGCTCGAGGAAGTGCTCTCCGCCTGGGCCGGGCTCGGCTATTACGCGCGGGCGCGCAATCTCCATGCCTGTGCGAAAGCGGTGGTCGCGGAATTTTCCGCGCGCTTTCCCGAAGAGGAAGCGGAGCTTCGCCGTCTTCCCGGAATCGGCGCGTATACTTCCGCAGCGATCGCCGCGATCGCCTTCGGCAGAAAGACGACGCCGGTCGACGGCAATATCGAGCGCGTGATGTCGCGCATCTTCGCGGTGGAAGAAGAACTGCCGTCTGCGAAGAAGACGCTCGCGCGGCTTGCCGCCGAACTGACGCCGGTAACGCGCGCCGGCGATTTTGCGCAAGCGCTGATG
>JAEZFA010000113.1 GCA_023417665.1 Pseudomonadota bacterium
CGGGTCCTAGGTTCGAGCCCTAGTGCGCCCACCAAAAAATCCCGACGATCAAAAGCAGATCCTGAACGCTCCGATCGGAGCGCTTTTGCAGGTATCGCATAAGTCGCGTTTTCGACGCCGGATCAGTTCGCTGATCGCGTCGGGATTGCGCGTGCGCGCGTTTTGGCCGCGCGTTTGCGACTGCCGGTATTCGTCGCAGTTCAATCCGGGAAAAGAGAAAGTCCGGCGCTGTCTCGCCCGGCTGCATTGGTGTGCTTGTTGTGCGCCTGCCTCTGCTTGGGCGGATCGAACGGGCTGCGCTGCAGCATAGAGAATCAATCTGCCGCAGAACCCATGCTTGACGTCGCCGCATTGAGGGCTAGTCTCGTCGTCGAGCGATAAAACTCGGCCCCATGCCCTGTCAGGGCTATTTGCTGCCAACGGCAGCGGTGATTCGAAAATCGCTTTCACTTCACACTCGAAATCTGCCTCCAGCTGGCGCCAGAGGCCTATCCGCAATTCTGTTTCACCGTGCAGTCATCCGGCTGCGCGGGCTGGAGAGCATGTGTCTGTTGAAACGATGCGTACGCCGATCCGCGCAGACGAGGAATGGGATGCAGGCGACATGGGCTGCGGCGAGCTCGTGCTCGAACTGCGGAAGAAACTGCGCGCGCAGCCCGGATCGGTCTTCAAGGTGACCGCCACCGATCTCGGCGCACCGGAAGACCTGCCGGCATGGTGCCGGATAACCAACAACGAACTTCTTCATCACGATCCGAAAACGAAAAGCTACTGGATCAAATCGAGACTTGATTGGAAACGGTGACGTGAGAATCGCGCGCCGAAAGAAAGAGGGAATCAAAAAATGGCCGACAATAAATTCGTAGTGAGTCTGAGCTTCGCCAAGAACGATACCGACAAGTCGACCGTCGCCTTCGTCGTTGCGAACGCTGCGGTGGCATCGGGAAAGAACACGGTTGTATTTCTTTCGATCGACGGCGTTCACCTTTCGCAGAACGGCTATGCCGACTCGATCCACGAGGAAGGCTTCGCGCCCTTGAAGGAGTTGATGGCGAGCTTCGCGGAAGCGGGCGGCGAAATCTACGTCTGCTCTCCCTGCTTCAAGAAGCGCAAGCTTGACGAGAACAATCTGATCAAGGGTGCGAAGGTCGTCGGCGGCGCCAAGCTCGTCGAGTTCATGGGCGAAGCCGTTCCGAGCATTTGCTACTGATGATCCCGTATCGCCGTCTCGCAATATTCTTCGCCGTCGCCGCGCTGGCTTACGTCGCCTTGAGCTATGTCACGTTCAAGGTGCCGGCCACGCTCGCGGAGGCGGAGCTATGCGGGTTCACCGAAGACGACTTCAACGCTGCGGGTCAGATCGCCTATCCGCCCGTTCATGCCTGGTGGGTGAGTTTCGTTCGCCAGCAGGAATGGTGGAGCACGATCTCGATCGGGCTTGCGTTTGCCTTCATGGCGTTCGCGCTATCGGCCACCCGCAAGGTTGGCGGCGCGGGAGCGGGTGCAGCCGTCGGCGGAGGGGTGCTCGCCGTCTCGGCGATCTGCGTGAGTTGTCTCGCGCCGGTGCTTTCCGTTGTCGGATTGGGGCTTGCCGGTTCGCTGCTTGCCGGTGTCCCGAAGTGGCTGATCACGCTGAATACCTTAATGCTGACCGGGTGGGGTACGCTCTATCTCTCCCGGAAGCTTTCGACATGCGAACTGCCGCGCAGCGCCGCGGCGAGGACTGCTTAGGGGAGGACAGAATGAAAGCCTTGAAGCTCGTGAGCGCGGCATCCGCACTCGTGTTCGCCGGCGCGTTGAGCGCTTCTGCGAACGACTATTCGAAACTGTTGCAACTGGCGAACCCGAATACGCCGCTGGCACATCCGATCGCGACGAACGATATTCCGCCGCCGCCGTTCTCGCTGATCGCCGATCGTCCGGTCAATCCGGCTTATGTGCCCGGCCTGCCGGGCATGCTGCAGGGTGTCGCGGTAACCGACGACTTCGGCCGCAAGCCGCCGAAGTTCGATGGTGTTTTCATTCGCAAGAGCCGCGTCGAGAACGGCGAGGTCATCATTCCCGCAGGCGGTCTCGTGTATCACGAAGACACCTGGGGCGGTCAGGTCGCTTTGCGCGGCGAACAGATACCGATCCTCGGCCGGCTTGCTACTTACGTCGATTACGACATGACGGTCGTGGTCAAGGAGAACGTGACGATCCCGGCCGGTGGCAGCGTTGTCGTCGGCGGTCAGGTCTATCAGTACTATGCGACCGTGGTTCACAACAACACGGCGAACCACACGCTGCATGTGAAGACGATCGCGGGAACGGACTGGGAGTGGGCCTTCGGTTCGCCCGTGTTGTCGGCAACGCAGACGGACTGGTGGGGCGGCATGAAATTCGCGCAGCTCTATAACCAGGGCAAGGCGAAGGAAGTCACGCGCCAGAAGATGGTCTTCGAATGGCTGTCCGGCGTGCGCATGGATCGCATTGTCGTCGCCGACGAGAAGGTTTTTGCCGGTCTTGCCGGCGCAAACGATCAGTGGAAGGCGGACGACAAGACCGTCCGCGTAGCAGCTCTCAATGCGGAGGCCGGCACGGTCGATATCGAAGTTCTGGAAGGCGACAAGGTCGTGCTCGCCAAGACCATCGGCCCGGTGAAAAAGGAGCTGCTGATCGAGGATACCACGGCGCGCAAGCAACTCGTGTTCGAGTATGGCGACGTGATCGGTTTTCTCTCGCCGTGGCCGGAAGCGTTCAAGGACGGCAAAGCGAACCTCAAGATTTACGCCAAGGCGACGAGCATGCGTTACGGCGAGACGTTCGCAGGCGACAACCGCTTCAACGTCTATCCGGTCGGTTGCCCGACGGGGCATAACTTTGGCTACATGCTCGTGAACAAGGAAGAAATCCGGCTGAAGGCGGGGACTTCGTTCTCGGGACCGCAGGGTTACTTCAAGATCGTCGTCGAGAAGACCGAAGGCGAAAACGTCCTCGCGTGGCATGTCGAAGACAACAAGGGTAACCGCTCGCATAACCTCGGCGGCGCGAACATCAAGAACGTTGATCTTGTTCTTGGTCAGGGCCGCGTGGCGGGCCAGGCGATCCTGAAGGATGTCGGCCGCGCGCTTCTGAACCGGACCTATCAGCAGGCTTCCAACAACCCCGCTGCACCGGTTCAGTCGGTGTCGTCGACGCCGTCACCCGCGATGCTCGCCGGCTTCGGCATTCTTGCGATCGGCCTTGCAGCAGTCGGTTACGAAGTCGGGCGCCGCCGAAACTCGTAACTGCTCACGAAAAATGGCGGCGTCTCCGAGGCGCCGCCATTACTCTTTTCTGGAACGGATCAGTGATGGAACCTCGCGAAAAACACGATCAACAAGCCGATGTCAGCTTTGACGGCGGCGACCTCGATTGCGGCAACGGGCTTCTACTTCTGATCCGCAAGCACATCGATCCGATGGAGCGCGGCCAGCTTCTCGAAATCCGCTCGACCGAGATTTCCGTCGATGAGGATTTGCCGGCGTGGTGCCGGCTCACGAAGAACGAGCTGGTGTCGTGGACCAAGGAAGGCAAGCAGCGCAGTTTTCTCGTCTGCAAGGGCTCGGTCATCGAGCGGAAGCCGGAGGCAAAATCTCCGGCGCCCACGCAGCGAACCGAGACGCGTCCCGTCGAGCTTAAGCGGCGCGATGGAAAAATTACCCCGCCGGTGATTCCGGCGCTTGCCGTTATGGGGATGGGGAGTTGGCCGCGGCCGCGCTGGATGGTCGAGGCGATCCACGAGCATGTGCAGGGCAAGCTCGACGATGCGGCATTTCATGAGACCGCGAACGACGCGGTCCGTCTGGCGGTCGCCGCGCAGGAAAAGGCCGGCATCGACGTCATGACCGATGGCGAGCAGCGGCGGGACAGCTACGCGAGTTTCGTTGCGACGCGGCTCGACAATTGCCAGCTGATCCCGCTCAGCGATCTTCTGCCGCTGGTCGATCATCCCGAAGAGTTCGAGGCCGAGCTGCGCGCGCTCGACGTGCCCGCAGGCGATATCCGTCATCCCGCAGTGTTCGGCCTTCTGCAGCGCTCGCGGCCCATCGCCGGACACGAACTCGACTTCGTCAGAACGCTCACCGCAAAACCGGTGAAAATCGCGCTGCCCGGCCCCTATCTGCTCGCGCGCACGATGTGGATGGAGTGCATTTCGGACCAGGCTTACAAGAGCCGCGAGCACATCTCGGGCGATATCGTCCGGGTGCTTCGCGAGGAGATCGAAGACCTGCTCGATGGCGGTGCTGCTGTCGTGCAACTCGACGAGCCGGTGCTGTCCGAGGTGGTCTTCAGCGGCATCAAGAACAAGCGCAGCTTCATGTGCGGTGCTTTGTCGGAGTCGCTAGGTCCCGAACATGAACTGGCTTTCGCGCGCGATCTCGTGAACGCCGTTGTCGATGGGTTTCCGCGAGAGCGGATTGCGGTTCATGTCTGTCGCGGCAACTGGACGCCGGATGAATCGGTGGCGCTTGCGGGTAGCTATGCGCCGCTCGTCGATACGCTCGCGCAGATGAAAGTCGGTGCGTATCTTCTGGAAATGTGCACCCCGCGTGCGGGCGAGATGGAGATACTGAAGAAGCTGCCGGGGGACGCGCGCATCGGCGTCGGCGTCGTAAATCAAAAAACGCAGTCTACCGAGGCGCTCGATGAAGTTTCCGCGAAGATCAAGCACGCGGTCGATCTCTTCGGGAGAGATCGTGTCTGGCTGCACCCGGACTGCGGCTTTGCGACCTTCGCCGACAACCCGATTTGTTCGGCCGGTACGTCGGAGCACAAGCTTCGGGTGATCGCCGAGGCTGCCGCCCGATTTCGAAACTAGGCAGGGGATTGCGGACCGGACAGAAAGTCGCGGACTCAGAAGTTTGCGTTCACCGCATGCAGCGGGGCTTTTCCGTCAAGCGCACGCTCGACTTCATCGGCAACCATGTGCCCCATGTTGAGAAGTGCTTCCTGCGTTAGCGCGGCGCTGTGCGGCGTCAGAATTACGTCGTCACGCAGGAGCAGGGGATGATCGGCCGGCAAGGGTTCGACGTCGACGCCGTCCATCGCGGCGCCAGCAAGCTGGCCCGTCGCGAGCGCAGTCAATAGCGCGTCCGTATCGACCAGAGCGCCGCGCGCGCCATTGATGAGAACCGCTCCCGGCCGGAAACGGGCGAGGCTTTCGCGATTGATGACGTGTCGTGTTTCGCTCGTTGCCGGCAGATGCAGCGAAATGAAGTGGGAGCTTTCAAGCAGTTCATCGAATCCGGTTTTGCTCGCGGCATGCGCGGCAATTTCCTCGGCCGTGCGTTCCGGGTCGTACGCCAGCACATTCATTCCGAATGCCGACGAGGCCATGGCTGACAACGCGGAACCGATGCGGCCAAAGCCGACGATGCCCAGTGTTTTTCCGGCCAGTTCAAACCCTTCGAGACCCTCGCGCTTCTTCCATTCGCCCTCTTTGGTGAAGCGCATCGCCGTGCCCATCCGATGCGAAAGGGCAATCATGCATCCGACCGCCCACTCCGCTACGGCGTTGGTATTTGCGCCGGGCGTGATCGTGACGGGGATTCCGCGACGGCTGCATTCGTCAACGGGAATGTAGTCGAGGCCTACTCCGTGCCGCGCGACGAGGCGCAGCTGCATTCCCGCTGCGATCACCGAAGCGGGGATGGGATCGCGCACGACCAGCACTGCTGCATCCCGAATTTGCTCGCGCAACGCCTGCTCGGAGCGATCTTTCGCAATGCGAACCTCGGCCATCGCCCTGATGCGCGCCAGCGCACTTTCGACGATCGGCTGCGTGAGGAGAACGATCGGACGTTGCAACGACTGCGCCTTTCTCGGGAAAAAGCCAGGATAAACTTGTCAACTAGTTAGCTACTATACTAGTATGCCAGCAGCAATATGACGTCGAGGTTTTATTCCATTGGAAATTCAAGCTTTTTCCCCCGCTGATCTGGCCTATGCGCGCATCAAGGGCGCGATTTTGAATCTGACCTACAAGCCGGGGCAGCGCATTTCCGAAGCCATGCTTTCGAGCGAGCTAGGGCTCGGGCGGTCGCCGATCCGGACGGCGCTGACGCGTCTCGAGGGAGAGGGCTGGATCCGGGTTCAGCCGCAAAGCGGCACCTTCGTGAATTCGCCGACCGCCGAAGAGGTCGCGGAAATGGCTGAGCTTCGCGAAGTGCTGGAAGCGCATGCCGCACGCAAAGCCGCCGAGAAAATCGACGGCGCGACGCTGAAAGAACTGCACGAGGCTTACAACGTGCTGACGAAGGCGGGCGTCGAAGGGCATTTCGAGGAATTCCTGTCCTTCGACGACATGTTTCATTCGGCGATCCATCGTGCCGCCGGGAACAAGAAGATTCTGGAGATGATCCGGAATCTGCGTGACCAGATTC
>JAEZFA010000221.1 GCA_023417665.1 Pseudomonadota bacterium
TTTTGCGCGGCGCGCGTCTTCACGATCATCACCGCCTCCTGCGCGCGCTCCACCTGCCCCTCCCAGCGATAGATCGAATGCATGCCGGGCAGGATATTGACGCAGGCCGCAATGCCCTGCTCGACCAGTAACCGTCCGGTGCGCTCTGCCTCGACAAGCGAAGGATAGGTCGTATAGACGAGAACCGGCCGTTCCATTGCCGCACTCCTTTGGCGAAGCCCGCGAGACATGACCAAAACCGCGTCAGGTTACGACAAGATCGCCTTCGTCGCGAGCGGCGCACCGGATGCGCAGGCTGCGCGCGAACGGCTGGTCGGCATGTATGGTGAAGTCGCGCTTGAGCAGGCGTCGGTGGTGGTCGCGCTCGGCGGCGACGGCTTCATGTTGCAGATGCTACACCGGTTCCGCGATACCGGCATCCCGATCTACGGCATGCATCGCGGCACCATCGGCTTCCTGATGAACGAGTTTCGCGAGGAAGGCCTGCTCGACCGCCTCGCCAGTGCGGAGCGCAACGTCATCCATCCGCTGATGATGGAGGCGACCGACACGGACGGAAAACTTCACACCGCACCCGCGCTCAACGAGGTGTCGCTGCTGCGGCAGTCGTATCAGGCCGCCAAGCTGCGCATCCAGATCGACGGCAAGGTGCGGATGGAGGAACTGATCTGCGACGGCATGCTGGTCGCGACGCCGACCGGCTCGACCGCCTACAATCTTTCGGCGCACGGTCCGATTTTGCCGCTCGCCGCGCCGTTCCTCGCGCTGACCCCGATCAGCCCGTTTCGTCCGCGGCGCTGGCGCGGCGCGCTCGTTCCCGACCGCTGCAGGATCGAGATCGAAATTCTGGAAAAGGAAAAGCGCCCCGTGAACGCGGTCGCGGATCACTTCGAGGTCCGCTCGGTGATTCATGTCGCCGCGCGCATGGACATGGAATCTTCGGTCGAGATGCTGTTCGACCCGGGCCACAGCCTCGACGAGCGGATCCTCAACGAACAGTTCGGCTATTGAGCGCAACCACGGAAATCCTGCTGATCACGGGACCTGCCGGCGTCGGCAAATCCACCTTGTGCTGGGAGATCAGCCGGCAGCTCGCAGAGCAAAACCTCGCGCACGCGGTGATCGAATCCGATGAGATCGATCGCCTCTATCCCAAACCCGGAGCCGACGAGCTCTCGAAAATTATGCCGGGCGCGAAAGATGTCAGCGCCGCTACGCTGCAGGCGCTGTGGTCGGTCTATCGCCGGCTCGGCCATCACCGTCTCCTGATGACGGGGGTGATGATGCACCTCGGCTTCGATCGCCGATGGATCGAACAAGCCATCCCCGACGCAACGCTTTCGGTAGTCAGGCTTTCATCCGGCGAGCAGACCCTTCGCGAGCGCCTGGCCCGGCGCGAGAGCGCCGCCTCGCTCGAAAGCCAGATCACCCGTTCGCTGCGCCAGGCCAGCTTTATGGCCGAAAACCGGGTGGAGGCCCTTTACCTCAGCACGGACGGGCAAACACCGGCGCAATTGGCAAGGGAAGTGCTGCGCCAAAGTGGCTGGGAACCCGTCTCAACCGAATATTAAGCCTGCCGGGCCCTAATGGCAGCGGTTTTCCGCGTCAGGCCGCTGCGCCTCACGGAGTCCAGGCGCGCGCATGATCCGGATTGATTTCAACCGTCTCAAGTTTCTCGTGATCGACGACAACGCCCACATGCGGCGTATCGTGCGGCAATTGCTGCACGGCTTCGGCTCGCGCGAAATCTTCGAGGCCGAGGACGGTGCCTCCGGCCTTGAAATGTTCAGCGCGCAAAAGCCCGACATCGTGATCACCGACTGGGCCATGCCGGTCTATGACGGCATCGAATTCACCAAGACGGTGCGCAATTCCAATTCGCCGGTCACCCGCTTCGTGCCGATCATCATGCTGAGCGGCCATTCGGAAAAGCACAGCGTCATGGAGGCGCGCGACGCCGGCGTCACCGAATTCCTGACCAAGCCCGTCGCCGCAAAATCGCTCTATGAGCGCATCCTCAGCGTCGTGCTCGCGCCGCGCCCCTTCATCCGCACCAAGGACTATTTCGGCCCCGACCGCCGCCGCACCACGAACGCGAAATATACCGGCCCGGAACGCCGCAAGGGCGTCGACGATGCCGAAGTCATCGAAGTCGCGCCGATCGACAACCGCCTGCAGTTGCAGCAGCGCAAGCAGGCGGAAACCAGTGCTGTGGGCCCGCGGCCCGGAAACGCCGCGTAGGGATAGCCGCAAATGGCAAAGCAGCAGGACAGTGACAAGTTGACGGAGCGCCGCTTCGACGATCACTCCGTGATCGTGCCGCCGCACAAGCTCAAACATGCCGTGACCCACACGCAGGGCCCGAGCATCGTCGACATGGCGGTGGTGGAACGCGCCGAAGCCGCCCTTGCCGAACTGAAGGGCGAGTTCGTCATCTGGATGAACGACGAATGCCAGCGTCTCGATACCGCACGCCGCGCCGTTCACGAAAAAGGATTGAACCGCTCGACCGTCGACCGGCTGCTCGTTCCGGCGCACGACATCAAGGGCGGCGCAACCACGCTGGGCTATCCGCTGGCCGAACGCATTGCGACGAGCCTGTGCCGGCTCCTGCATCATGCGCCGGATACTTTGCGCATCCCCATGGTGCTGATCGACCATCACGTCGATACCATCAAGGCGGTCGTTCGCGAGGAAGTGCTGAGCCCGGTGAACCCTTACGGCCTTGAGATTGCCGAACAGCTCTCGATCATGGTCGAGAAGTTTCTGGCTGCCGAAATGAAGGACGGCTACGCGGCCATCGCGGGTGACGCCGCACCGCGCCTGCGGATCAAAACCGGCGTCTGAAACGCTAGGCGGCCGCCACGAGGTCGGCCGTGAAGTGCCGCGCCTCGTCCCGCGCGGCTTCGGTCGCAAAGCGGCGCAGCAGCGCGTAAAGCTCGTCCAGTTCGCCTACGGATTCCGGCGCATAGCGCGCGATCACCTGCTCCACCATCGTGCGGCCGAGCGCGGTATAGCCGGGCGTTCCCACAAAGCCCATTTCCTGCACGACTTCGATCGCGGCGCGGAAGGCGCTGTAGGCGCCCTGCGGCAGCCCTGCCCGCTCGAACAGCGCGCGGAAGCCATGACCGGAACGATCGGCAAGCACCGACGAAATCCGGCTCGCGGACAGCCCTGAAAGTTCGGAAAGCGCGTCGATCAGGAAATTCATGTTGCCCGAGAGCAGTGCGCGCAGGAGCAGCGCTCCCGTGAGCTGCCCGGTCTGCGCGAGATGACGCACGAGTGCCGCGACCTGCTCCGGCGTCTGGCCGGCAGCGATGGCGACGGTCGCGCGATCGCAGGCCTCGCGGGCGACCGATTTCGCCCGGTCTTCCGGCAGCCATGCGCGATGGGCCACGAAGCGCGCAAGCGTATCGGCAAGCGTCGCTACCAATGCCTGCCGCGTTTCGGTCGGCAGGTCGTCCCGCGAAAGCAGCGCATCGCGAATGGCGGCGAGATGCCCGTGCCGTTCGGCGATACGGGCAAGCGCGGCACCGGTGAGGTCCGCGCCGGGATTTTCGATCAGCAGCAGGCAAGCCGTGGCATGCCCGACTTCGGCAACCGCCGCAGCTACCGCGCGGGAAACATATTCGCGCGAGGCGATCGCAAGCTGGACGTTCTCCTTGCCGCTTGCGGCGAGATCCACGAGTTCGACATCGAGCAGCACCGGCGAACGCTCGATCACGATCTCCGCAATATCGATCTGGTCCTGCGTGAGCCCGAGGATGACCGAGCGGGGCGCATCGGCGCTCGCCGCGAGTGCTTCGGCCATCGCGCGCCGGACGAGCACGGAAGGATCGTCCAGCAGCACCGTCATCGCGGCCTCCGCCGCAAGCCGGTCACCGCTCGAAAGATCGGAATATAGATAAGCGCGGGAGAGCGCGCTGGTCGCGTCGGCCCGCTCGCCGGGAGGTGCGGTCTGGATCCACTTCAGAAACTGGCGAACGATCATCCCTGCCCCGCAATCGGTACTCAATGCGCAAGCCTAGGGTGCGCGCGCTTAACAAAGCGTTCACCGTGAATTTTCAGCTTTTGTTAAGAAGCGGAAAGCGCTTACGACGCGCGGCGCAGGAACGGATTGACCCCGCCCCAGAGCGAGCGGACGTCCTGCGAAATCGGCGACTCGGCCGAAGGCGTGTCGTTCTGGAATAGCCCGCGGAAGATCGGGCCGTCGTGTTGCTGCGGCGTGGTGTTGTCGGGCACCACGGCGACCTGCTGGGCCGGAGCCGCCGGCGCGACGGCCTGCGCGGTGATGGTCCGGGTCGCGGGCGAAACCGCGGCGAAGGCCGTCGCCTGCGCGATCGCTCCGGGCGGCGTGATGTCGAGCGGCTCGGTCCGGCGCGGCGTGAAGAGTGCCGCGATCTTCGTCAGCAGATTGGGGATCGGCGAATTGTGCTCGCTTACCGCCGGCGGGTTGGTGATCTGCATATTGGCGACTGCGGCCGCAGGCGCGGTGTTGTGGATATTGTCGTGCTTGGCGACCAGCACGCGGTAGGTATCCTCGATGCTGCGTGCGCCGTTCGGCCCATAGAAGATCGAACGGTTGGCGCGCGCGGCATCCGGGAATGCAGCGGCCGCCGAGGCCGCGGGATTGCTGGAGCGCAGCGACAGGAGCCGCTTCGCGCCGTTCGCACCGAGGAAATGCGCGATGTAAAGCTCGCCCGCCGAAGGATCGCGGCCGAGCACGTCACGGATGGCGGCGGCGTTCTTTTTCGAGAACGCGGCGGCCATGGTCGAAGCGATTTCGGGGTTCTCGCGCAGCTTCAGGATTTCGGCGCGGGCGCGCGGGTCGCTAACATAATAATGGCCGTTGGCGGTCCGTTCGATCTGGGCAGCCTGCGCCTGCAGCCCGAAGGCCGGACCGTCTTCCTTCACGGTCTGGAGCCAGGTCGAATCGATGAACTGGAAAAGCCCGACCGCCGACGAGGTAGAAGCCGCCGCCTTGGGGTTCAGCGCGGACTCGCGATAGGCGGTTCTCATGAGATAATCGAAGCTGATGCCGGTCTGTTGGCTCGCACTGCGAATTGCGGCGGTGATCCGCTCACCCGTATTCAACAGCGAGTCGAGAAACATGGCTGGCGTCCTGCAGGCCCGGCCGCGACCCCCTTGTCGTGGACAGACCCGCTGGAACCTTGGCTTCTTATGGTAAACGGAACCTTAACGACGAATACCGGGAGAGAAATGATGGTCAGTGAAGCGTCCCGCCACCCCCGCGGCGGCATGTATTTCGAGGATTTCGAGGCAGGCACCGTGATCGAGCACCGGCTCCGGCGCACGGTGACGCAGATGGACAACATGCTGTTCTCCAACATGACGCTCAATCCGCAGCCGCTGCATATCGACCGGGAGTTCTGCGAAAAGGAAACCCAGTGGGGCCAGCCGTTGATGAACTCGCTGTTCACGCTCGGGCTGATGATCGGGATTTCGGTGAACGACACAACTGTCGGCACCACGATTGCCAATCTCGGCATGACCGACGTGAAGTTTCCGCACCCCCTGTTCGAGGGCGACACGGTGCGCTGCACCACAGAGGTCATGGGCAAGCGCGAATCGAAGTCCCGGCCCGATGCCGGCATCGTCGATTTCCACCACCGCACCTATAACCAGGACGGCAAGCTGGTCGCCGAATGCAAGCGTCAGGCTTTCATGCTCAAGCGCAAGATCAACGTCTGATGCGTTCGCTGCTTTTCGTTCCGGGGGATTCCTCCCGCAAGCAGGACAAGGGCATGACGAGCGGCGCCGACGCCTTGCTGCTCGACCTCGAAGACTCGGTAGCACCCGACAACAAGCAGAAGGCGCGCGAGGTCGTGCGCGAGTATCTCGCGGCGCATGTCGGAAAGCGCGAGCGGCCGCGCCTCTTCGTACGCGTGAACGCGCTCGATACCGGCATGACCGACGCCGATCTCGATGCCGTCATTCCGGCTCGCCCCGACGGGATCCTGTTTCCGAAAAGCCGGCATGGCGGCGATGTCATGCATCTCGACGCGAAGATCACCGCCCGCGAGGCGCTTTACGATATCGACGAAGGCGCGACGCGCATTCTCGTGCTCGTGACCGAAAGCGCGGAAGCGCTGTTCGGCCTTCACAACTATCGCGGCGCGAGCAAACGTCTCGAGGGCATGACCTGGGGCGCGGAGGACTTGTCCGCCGATCTCGGCGCGGAAACCAACCGCAACGAACGCGGTGACTATACCGATCCCTATCGCCTCGCCCGCGCGCTATGCCTGATTGCCGCGGTCGCAGCCGAAGTTGCGCCGATCGATACGATCTTCGCAAACTTCCGCGATACGGAAGGATTGAAACGCGAAACACTGGAAGGCCGCCGCGACGGCTTCACCGGCAAGATGGCAATTCACCCCGACCAGGTGCCGGTGATCAATGAGATCTACACACCGGGCGCGGACGAGATCGCGAAAGCCGAGCGCCTGATCGCAGCCTTCAGGGATGCTGGCAACGCCGGCGTGATTTCACTCGACGGCCAGATGTATGACATGCCGCATCTGAAGCGCGCGAAGCGGCTTCTGGCACGCGCCGGAAAATAGTCAGCGCTTTTTCAGTTCGTCAGGCCGCGTCATCTGGAACAGCTCCGTCACGACCGAATAGTCGCGATAACCGAGCCGCGCGATCGGTTTCATCGCAGGCGCATCGAGAATGCCGTCCTTGATGTAGCGCTCGTCGATGTGAATGCCGACGACTTCACCGAACACGACATAATTGTCGCGCGGCTCTCCGTTCGGCCCTTTCATGCGGACGACTTCGGTTGCCTTGCATTCCAGCGCGCAGGGGCTTTCCGCGACGCGCGGCGGTTTCACAAGACGGGACGGCGCCTGCGTCAATCCGGCAAGATCGAATTCATTCACCGCATGCGGCACGCCTTCCGAGGTGCGGTTCATTGCGTCGCGCAAATCCCATGTCGCGAGATTGCAGACGAATTCCATCGTCTCGCTGACGTTCGTGACGGAGTCCTTGAAGCCGTCGCTCGCGAACATCACCATCGGCGGAAAGGTCGCGACCCCGTTGAAGAAACTGTAGGGCGAGGTTGACGTTGCCGCTTTTGTCGAGCGAGCTGATCCAGCCGATCGGCCGCGGCGCGACGATCGCCTTGAACGGATCGTGCGGCAGCCCGTGATTGCGCTTGGCGGGTTCGTAGAACATCTAGAGCGTGCTTACGATCTGCGAAAGATCGGGCCGCGGCCGCTGGAACGGCTCGGCTTTTGGCGTGCCGAGATGCACGAAACCCACGATCTGCTCGTTTTCGGCAAGGCCGAACAGCGCCTTGCTCGACGGGTCGAACGCGGCCCAGCCGGTGAGCCAGTTCGCGCCGAAACCGAGCGCAGATGCAGCATTGAGCAGGTTCATGCAGGCCGCTCCTGCAGACAGCAGTTGCTCGACGTCCGGCACTTTCGGGTTCGGCGAAATCCTGCAAACCACGGTCACGATCAGCGGGCTCTCCCCGAAGCGCGCACGCTGCTTGTCGGCCTCGCCGTCGGTCGCGTTCGGGTTGCCGGCGCGGAAGTTCGCAACCAGCCGATCGACAATGGGTGTCCGCGTTTCTTTCGGATGCAAGATGAACCGCCAGGGTTTCATCATGCCGTGATCCGGCACGCGGGCTGCGATCGTCAGGATTTCCTTGAGCTGCGTCTCGCTCGGCGCGGGCGCTGCGAGGTCCGTGACCTTGGAGGAAGCACGGGTTTTCAGAAGTTCTAATGCGCTGGACATGCTGGCCTTTGTCTCGAAAAAGCCGGGGACGGGTAGCATGAGGAGGCCTGCGA
>JAEZFA010000246.1 GCA_023417665.1 Pseudomonadota bacterium
CGGATTGAGCCCGAGCGTTTCGGTGTCGATGGCGACCGAGTCCTTGTAGCCGCCGAGGTTCGGCAGATCGCCGCGATGCACCCTGATCGTCATGGAAATAATCCCCGTCTCCGCCCGGCTTCTCGTATTCCGTCGCGGGCGCATCATAGCAGCGAATGGGAGGAAAAATCTTAATGCCGATACGGCGGCAAAATCCGCCCCTTCGCCTGCCGCAGGATCCTTGCCTGCCTTCAAGTGGATCGCTGCGCCGGCAGGTCCACGTTGCGCGACGATCTTGCTTGGTCTTGTGGCGAGCGCTTGCGTAAACTGCGCGGAAGCAACGAAGCGAAACTGGAATACTTCTTAAGAGCCGCGGAGAAAGAATAGTGAGCGATGGGGTGGTGTCCTGGTTCTACAATCAGGACGGAAATACGAAGGGCCCGTTCAAGACCAACGAGATCGATGCCTTGATCCGCGCGGGCGCGGTGGATGCCCACACGAAGATGTGGTCCGAACAGCTTGCCGAATGGACGCCGCTCTATCGCACCGAGTTGCGATCGCTCCTCGGCGACGCGATCGTTCAACCGCCGCCGCTTGCAAAGGACGCCACGCCGCCGCGTGCGCCCGTGCGTCCCCCACACGAGAACCCGGCTGCGTCGCCGCAGCGCGCCGCTCCTTCCGCGCCGGCAGCGGTCTATTCGCAGTTCAACAATCAGACGGTCGCATCGGTGCTGCGCGGACTTTTGTGGTTCGCCGGATTCCTGAGCCTGATTCAGGCTGGCGTCATCCTGAAGGCGGGACGCGCGGAGGCGCAGCTCAGAATAACGCGGCAGATCGAGAACGAGTTCGCGCCATTCGCGGCGGTTCTCCTGCTCGCAACCGCCGTGCTCTTCTTGTGGTGGAAGTATCGCTCGACCAGCAATCTGTTTCGCCTGCGCGGCACGCAGTCCATTACGCCGGGAGGCGCCGTCTACTGGTACTTCGTGCCGGTGGCGTGGTTCTGGAAACCGTACGAGGCCATGCGAAACCTCAACAGCGGATATGGCGGCGGCGACGAAACCAAGATGCAGGCCTGGTGGGGCCTGTTCTGGGCGGTCGCCGCGATCGCGGTGTTTCTCGCGATTGCCGTTCCCGATCCCGTCAGGACGATCGGACAGGCGCGGGTCTATGCCTGGGGCAGCATCGTGATGCACGCCGTCGAAGCGCTGTCATGCTGGGCGGCCGCCGAGCTCGTCAAAACGATTTCCGAGGCGGAAGTGAAATCACTGGCGCAGGGATAAATTCGGGAGCGGCGCGTCGGGGCAGAAAATCCTGCGCTGCAGGTTATTCATCCCCGGCGGTTTCTCGGCCGAATGGTGCCCAGGAGAGGACTCGAACCTCCACGGTGTTACCCGCTAGTACCTGAAACTAGTGCGTCTACCAATTCCGCCACCTGGGCAGGTGAGCTCGGGCCGGTGCGCTTGCGCGCGAGCGGCGCTAGGTAGGGCTTCACCTCCGGCCTTGTCAATCGAATAGCCCGCCGCAAAACAGCGGCCATCCGCGCTTTGACGGGGAAAAACCGATCTTGTAACGCTCGGCTCCGGTAAGCCCGGTTTTCTCCAGCGAGAGCAGTCATGGCGCAGATTCCGTCGGACCGATTGGTGACGATTTACGGCGGTTCCGGCTTTGTCGGCCGGCACCTCGTGCGGGCGCTTGCCAAGCGCGGCTGGCGCATCCGGGTCGCGGTGCGACGGCCCGATCTGGCCGGGCACCTCCAGCCGCTCGGCGTGGTCGGGCAGGTTCAGCCGGTGCAGGCCAATCTGCGCTTTCCCGAATCGGTCGACCGCGCCGCCGAAGGCGCGAGCGTCCTCGTGAACCTCGTCGGCATTCTTTACGAGAGCGGCGCGCAGCGCTTCGACGCGGTGCAGGCGGCGGGCGCCGATGCGGTCGCGCAGGCGGCAAAACGCGAAGGCGCGCGGCTCGTGCAGATGTCGGCGATCGGCGCCGATCCGGACTCCGCATCAAACTACGGACGGACCAAGGCGCTCGGCGAACAGGCCGCACTTGCCGCGAAGCCCGACGCCGTGATCGTGCGCCCCTCCATCGTGTTCGGGCCGGAAGACGATTTCTTCAATCGCTTCGCAGCACTCGCGCGCATCTCGCCGTTCCTGCCGCTGATCGGCGGCGGCGAAACGAAATTCCAGCCGGTCTTTGTCGGCGACGTCGCCGAAGCGATCGCACGGGCGGTCGAAGGCAAGGCGAAAGCTGGCGCGACCTACGAACTCGGCGGGCCGGAAGTGATGCGCTTCCGCGAACTGATGGAGCTGACGCTCGAGGAAATCGGCCGCAAGCGCCTTTTGCTGCCGCTGCCCTTCGGTGTTGCGCGGCTGCAGGCCTTCTTCATGGAGATGCTGCCGAAGCCGATGCTGACGCGCGATCAGGTCACGATGCTGGAGCGCGACAACGTGGCGTCGCAGGAGGCGATCCGCGACGGCCGTACGCTCGAAGGGCTCGGCATCAATCCGGTGGCGATGCAGGCGATCCTTGCGAGCTATCTCTGGCGCTATCGCAAGGCCGGGCAGTTCACCAAAACCGCAGCGTAGCGGCTAGCGGGTAAGATAAAGCCCGATCAGCGCCGCCGATCCCACCACGATCCGCCACCAGCCGAACAGCGCGAAACCGTTCTTCGACACGAAGTCGAGAAGCGCTCGCACGACCACGAGTGCCGCACAGAACGCGGCGACAAAGCCGACCAGCACCAGCACGCCGTCATCGAGCGTGAGGTTCCTGTAGTTCTTCGCCAGATCATAAGTGAAGGCGCCGAGCATGGTCGGCATCGCGAGGAAGAAAGAAAACTCCGCCGCCGCCCTGCGGTCGAGCCCAAGCAGCCGCGCGCCGACGATGGTGGAGCCCGAACGCGATACGCCGGGGATCAGCGCAAGGCATTGAAACAGTCCGATGCCGAGTGCGGTCAGCGGCGGCAAGGCCATCGCGTCATCGTATTTCGGATTGAACGCGATCTTCTCCACCAGAATGAGAACGATGCCGCCGACGATCAGCGCGACCGCGATCAGCATCGGGCTTTCGAACAGCACGGTCTTGATGAAATTGTGCAGAAGCACCCCCGCAAGCGCCGCAGGCAGGAACGCGAGGATGATGCCGAGCGCAAAACGCCGCGCCGCCGGATCGTAAGGAACCGCGAAGGCGACGCGCGCAAGCCTCGTGAAATAGACCACGACCACGCTGAGGATCGCGCCGAGCTGGATCAGGACCTCGAAGGTCTTTCCGGTGGTTTCGAATTTGAGGAAGTGCGTCGCCAGCAGCAGGTGCCCGGTCGACGACACCGGAATGAATTCCGTGCCGCCTTCGAGAATGCCGAGCAGCAGCGCTTCGAGCAGTTTGCCGAGGGTCATGAAAGATTGCCCCAGAACGCGGAGCCGTTGATTCGCGAGGCTTCTAGCCTGCGCCATGGATCGACGCAAAGCGAGCGGTGCGCCCCATCTTTGCCGGGTTCACAGTCTTGTTACGGGCGGCCGGCGCACCGGCATTTATTAAGAAAATTAAGAAAGTTCAGGCAGGAAGGGCGGGCATGCAGCTTTATCATCAGTTCTTCTGCCCTCATTCGCGTTTCGTGCGGCTTCTGCTTGCCGAGTACGGCATCGACACGGAGCTGGTCGAGGAACGCGAATGGAAGCGGCGGCCTGAGTTCCTTGCGCTCAACCCGGCCGGGACGCTGCCGGTGTTGATCGACGGCGAGCTTGCCGTGCCCAATGCCAGCGTGATTGCCGAATACATCGATGAAAGCTTCGGGGAACAGGTTGCCGACCACCGGCTGATGCCGTCCCGGATTGCGGAGCGGGTCGAAGTCCGCCGGCTCATGACCTGGTTCAACGGCAAGTTCTTCAACGAGGTGAGCGAGCTGCTCGCACGCGAAAAGATATGGAAGCGTTACATGCGCCCCGACGAAGGCGGCGGTCCGCCGGACTCCTTCGTGATCCGGGCGGCGCGCGCGAATATCGGCGAGCATTTGCGCTATCTCGGCTGGCTTGCGAAAACCCGCAAATGGCTCGCCGGCGAGAAGCTCTCTTACGCCGATCTTGCGGCGGCGGCCCATCTTTCGACATGCGACTACCTGGGTGACGTGCCGTGGGCGGAAGACGAACACGCGAAGAACTGGTACGCGAAGGTGAAGTCACGGCCGTCGTTTCGCGCGCTGCTCGCGGAAACGATCCCCGGCCTGCCGGCGGCGTCCAGCTATACCGATCTCGACTTCTGAACGATCCCGCGACGATCAAGTCCGGGCTTCTCGCGCGTGCGCGCGCGGAAGGCTTCGATGCTTTCGGCGTCACGCATCCCGGCGCGATCACGCAGGCCGCGCCGCACCTGCACAAATGGATTGCCGAACAGCGCCACGGCGACATGGCGTGGATGGAAACGCATGCGCAGCGCCGCGAACATCCGAACGCCTTGTGGCAGGACGCCCAGTCCGTCGTGATGTTCGGCCTGAACTACGGACCGGACCGCGACCCGCGTGAGATTCTCGCGCGCCGCATGCACGGCGCGATTTCGGTTTACGCGCAGGGCGACGACTATCACGAACTGATCAAGGGCAAGCTGAAGCGGCTCGGACAATGGCTCGCGCACCGGACCGGCGAAGAACTCAAGGTCTTTGTCGATACCGCGCCGCTGATGGAAAAGCCGCTCGCGCAAGCCGCGGGGCTTGGATGGCAGGGCAAGCACACCAACCTCGTTTCGCGCGAACGCGGCTCCTGGCTGTTTCTCGGCGCGCTCCTGACGGCGGTCGCGCTGCCGCGCGATGATGCGGAAATCGATCGCTGCGGCTCCTGCCGTGCCTGTCTGGACGCCTGCCCGACCGATGCATTCCCCGCACCCTATCAGCTCGATGCGCGGCGCTGCATTTCCTACCTCACGATCGAACACAAGGGACCGATCCCGCGCGAGTTCAGGAAGCCGATGGGCAATCGCATCTATGGCTGCGACGATTGTCTTGCGGCCTGCCCTTGGAACAAGTTTGCGCAGACCGCGCGCGAACAGCGGCTCGCGGCGCGCGAAGAAAACCGCGCGCCTTCGCTCGCAGAACTCGCGGCACTCGATGATGCGGCGTTCCGCGCACGTTTCTCGAAGTCGCCGGTCAAGCGCACGGGGCGCGAGCGATTCCTGCGCAACGTGATGATCGCGATCGGCAACACGCAGTCGCCGTCGCTGGTGCCGGCAGTGCTCGATGCGCTTTCCGATCCGTCGCCGCTGATCCGCGGAGGCGCGGTCTGGGCGGCATCGCAAATCATGCCGGCGGAAGAATTCGCAGCCCTCCGGCATGCGCGCCGGCCGGACGAAAGCGAAGCCGCGGTGCTTGCCGAATGGGACGGCGCTTAACGGACGGCGGCTTCTTCGGCGAGTTCGTCCACCGTCTTCAACAGCCGCTCGATATCTTCCGGCCGCGACAGCCGGTGATCGCCGTCTTTCACCAGCGTCATCGCGACGTCGTCCTGCGCGAGACAGGAGACGAGCTTCATCGCGTGCTGCCACGGCACGTCGGGATCGAGCATGCCCTGCAGAATACGGACCGGGCATTTCACTTCGATCGGCCGGTCGAGCAGAAGATGCCGCCGTCCGTCCTCGATCAGCGTCCGGGTGATCGGATAAGGCGCCTCGCCATAAGCCGAGGGCCGCTCCCATGCGCCGCGCGTCTCGATCTCGCGACGGATCTCGGGCGAGAAATTCTGCCACATCAGCGCTTCGGTGAAGTCGGGCGCAGGCGCGATCAGGACGAGGCCGGCGAGTTTCGCATCCGGCGCAAGCGAAGGGTTCTCCGCAAGCCGCCGCGCGAGCAGGAGCGCCATCCAGCCGCCCATGGAGGAACCGACCACGATCTGGGGCCCGCGCGCGCGGTTCGCGAATACCGCAAGCGCGTCCTCGAGCCAGTTCGAGATAGTGCCGTCCTCGAAGCGGCCGCCGGATTCGCCGTGACCCGAATAGTCGAAACGGATTGAGGCGCGGCCGGCTTTAGCGGCATGGGCATCGAGCGCGACCGCCTTGGTGCCCTTCATGTCGGACTTGAAACCGCCAAGCCAGAAAATGCCGGGAGCTGTTCCCTCGCGGCTGCGAATTGCGATGCTGCGCCGGTCCGTGCCGACGTGAAGAAACTGCGGCTGATCGTGATCCATATGCGCCGGGCTAAACCGCACGCGCAATGAAGGCAAGTTGCCTTGCGATTGCCGCAAGGCGATTTTAGAACTCGCAGCCGTGGCAACTCCCGCAATCCATCCGGCCGAACGGCCGCTCACCGTCGTGCAGGTCCTTCCCGACCTGCAGCCGAGCGGCACGGTCAATCACGCGATCGAAATCGCGGAAGCGCTGACGCGGCTGCAGCATCGCGCCGTGATCGTTTCCGAAGGCGGGCGGCTGGAGCCGGCGGCGGAACGCGCGGGCGCGACGGTGATCAAGCTCCCGGTCGCGACCAAGAATCCGTCGCAGATAATTTCCAACGCGAAGAAGCTCGCCGAACTTTCGCGCGACCTCGACGCCGACCTGCTGCATGCGCAAAGCCGCGCGCCGGCCTGGAGCTGCCTGCTCGCGCAGCGGATCTCGAAAATTCCGTTCATCGCGACCTATGACGGCAGTTTCTCGGAGCGCAATCCGCTGAAGCGCTTCTACAACAGCGTGATGGTGCGCGGCAGCCGCGTGATCGCGCCGGGCGAGCGGCTCGCCAAGATGATCGAGGAGCGCTACGGCACCGCGCGGGAAAAGATTTCCGTCGTACCGCATGCCATCGACTTCGAGGCCTTCAATCCGGCGAGCGTCGACCCGGCGAAGCGTGCGTCGCTGGCGAGCCAGTGGGGCATCGCGCCGAAGGATCGCGTGATCCTGCTTCCCGGCCGCCTGAGCCGGGCAAAGGCGCCGCATGTATTGGTGGAAGCGGCCTCGCGCCTGCGCGAAGCCGGCCTGAAGGATTTTCTCGTGGTGTTCGCGGGCGAGCAGCCCGGCCGCTCGGGCTATGCGGGCGAACTCTGGGACAGCGTGCACCAGCGCGGGCTATCGGACCGGCTGCGCTTTGCCGGCTATTGCGACGACATGCTGTCGGCCTATTCGCTGGCGGAGATCGTGGTCTGTACTTCGATGAGCCAGGGCGGCCACCGCCGCGCGATTCTCGAAGCGCAGGCCATGGGCATCCCGGTCGCGGTTTCCGATTCCGAGAACGGGGATGAAATCGTGCGCGCCGATCCCTATGTAGCGGAGGCGCGGGCCACGGGCGTGCTCTATCGCGCGGGCGACGCGGGGGAACTGGCGCAGACGCTGTTCAAGCTGCTCGCCATGGGTGCTCCCGCCCGGCGGGCCATGGGGGTCCGGGGCCGGGAGTGGATCGCCTCGCATTTCTCGCAAGAGACCTTCGCTGCGCGGCTGTTGTCGGTTTACCGGGAAGTCGCCCGCCGTCCCGCCTGACCGGCGGGCGTTGACTTGCCAGCCATTTCTCACGATCTTTCCGCGGCGTCGCCGGAATGGACTGGCCTTGCGCGCAAGGTTCTGGTCCAAGGGCGCCGCAAACGTTTCAACAGTTAGAGGAGACTGCCCCCATTCGTCGTCCGATGAGAGCCGCGGCGCCCGTGCAGAAAGACGGCCCGCGCACCAACGAAGAAATCCGCGTCCGCGAAGTTCAGCTGATCGATGACACCGGACAGAATCGAGGCGTAATGCCCT
>JAEZFA010000296.1 GCA_023417665.1 Pseudomonadota bacterium
GGCGCGGCCGAGGCGCCGCGCCATCAAAGCGAGATTGGCGGCATCAATTCCTTCCTTCGCGAGCACCGGCGCGAGCTTTCGCAACCGTGCGCGAAGATTTTTCGTGTCCCGGTTTGTCGGATCGCTCGCAAAAGGAATGCGGAGTTTCTTCAGGGTCGCGACCAGCCGCGCCTTCGGCAAATCGAGAAACGGACGCGCGAGGAAGATGCCGTCGCGCTGGTGCACCCGCCGGATGCCGGCAAGACCGCCGAGGCCCGAGCCGCGCCCCATCCGGTGCAGCACCGTCTCGGCCTGATCGTCGCGGGTATGCGCGGTCATCAGGACATCGGCACCGATTTCCTTCGCGAGTTCCGAGAACAATCCGAAGCGCGCCTCGCGCGCCGCTTCCTGCACGCCGGTGATCGGTTTCTTCCCGCGCCAGATCAGCGTGTGATGCGGAATGACGAGGCCGGCGGCGAGCTTCTCCACCATCTTCGCCTCGGACTTTGAGGCCGCGCGCAGCCGATGATCGATGGTGGCGGCCACCAGCTCAGGCCCCGTTCCGCGCGCGCCGCGCCACTTGGCGGCGAGCACCAGAAGCGCGGTCGAATCCGGCCCGCCGGAAACCGCGAGCAGCGTCTTTCTTGATTTCGCGAAATCGTCAAACAGCGCGGAAAGCTCGCTCTCTGCGATGGGGGCCTTGTCAGCAACCGATCCGCTTCTGCTCATTCTCGGCGTTCTTCTTCACCGTGGGCGAGGCTTTCGGATATTTTGAAAGCACCGCGCCGAGCGAACCGCAAGCGGCTTCCTTCTTGCCGAGTTGCGCGAGCGACTGCCCGAGCCGCAGGAGCGAGTCGGGCGCGCGGTTGCTCTGCGGCCACTTGTTGTAGATGTCGAGGAAGACTTCGGCCGCTTCCGTGAACTTGCGCTGCATGAACATGCTTTCGCCGAGCCAGTAGCTCGCGAGCGGCACGTTGCGGTCGTTCGGATACTGCTCGATGAAGCCGCGGAAGGATTGCTCAGCCAGCCCGTAATCGCGCCGCAGGACATAGCCATAGGCCAGGTCATAGGCGTCTTTCGGCGAGTTCGAGGGCGGCAGCACGGCCTGCTGCTGGGGTTGCTGCTGCGGCTGCTGAACGGGCTGCTGGTTGAAATTCTGATTCTGGTTCTGGTTCGGCGCGAGCACCATGGGCCCTTGCGGCTGCTGCGGCGCGTTTGGCTGCTGGTAGCGCTGCTGCGCCGGAATCTGCCCGAGGTTCTGCGGGCGGCCCGGCGCGTCCGGATCGGCGGCGGGGTCGAAGGCGTCGCCGCGGCGCTGCGGGGTGGTCGGCGGCAATTGCTGCTGCAGCGGCGGCGGTGTCTGCTGCTGTTGCGGCGGAATATTCTGCTGCTGCGGCGGCTGCACCGCGCCGCGCTGCGTCTGTTGCAGCTGATACTGCAACTGCTCGATCTGTCCGGTGAGCTGGCGCAATTGCTGCTCGAGCCGGTCGACCCGTATCGCCAGATCGCTGTCGCCCTGCTGCTGCGGCGGATAATCCGGCTGCCGGTTTCCGAATGGAAACTGCGCATAAGCTGGCAGCGCCCCGAGCAGAAAGGCGGCAAAGCCGATTGCGAAAAACTTGCGTGCAACGTTCATGACGTCACCGATGAAACCCGTTTTGGCCCAAAGTGGGGCCGGATAAAACGCGCGAAACCGGCGCCCTGTTCAGACGCCGGCTTCATGACCGCGAAGAGACGAACCTTCTCAGGTGCCGGGCGCGCTGTTCAGCACGGTAACGGCACGGCGGTTCTGCGACCAGCACGAGATGTCGTTACAGACCGCGACCGGACGTTCCTTACCATAGGAAATGGTCCGCATCCGCTGACCCGGGATGCCGCGCGATACCAGGTAGTCACGCACCGTCTGCGCACGCCGCGCGCCGAGCGCGATGTTGTATTCGCGCGTGCCGCGTTCGTCCGCGTGACCTTCGATCGTGAAGGAATACTGCGCGTATTGCTGGAGCCACTGCACCTGCTTGTCGAGCGTGGCCCGCGCCTGCGGCGTCAATTCCGACTGATCGCTCTCGAAGAACACGCGATCGCCTACGTTGACGACGAAATCCTGCACGCTGCCCGGCGTATTGGCATTGGCGTTCGGATTTACGTCGGCCTGGTTCTGGTTCGTCGAACAGGCAGCGACCGCGAGCGTCACTGCGAACAGTCCGGCAAAACGCGCGCTACGAACGAGCCGCATCAAACCCGTCATACCGATTACTCCTCAAATTCCCACAAGACCGACCACACAGCCCCGGCCGGTCGAAAACCCCATAATTTTCGAATATTCCATCAACCTTGACGAAATCTTTGCGGCGCGGTCAGGGCACGCCAGTAAACAAGTACCGGGCTGAAATCCCCTCGGCATGGTTAGCAAAGGGTTAAGCGGAACTTTTTCGCCCCTCATCCCGAGGAGCCGCGGGCGTCTCGAAGGATGGGCCTCGTGGTTCGAGACGCGGGCGTCACCCGCTCCTCACCACGAGGAGCAGTTGATCACGACAGCGGCGGCGACCATGCCGGATCCGACGCATAAGACGGCGTTGGAACCCGGAGTTCGTTGTAGCCGGTGAGATCCACCGTGTAGAGCGACGGCCCCGCATTGCCACCCGGATCGCGGAAGAACATCAGCACGCGCCCGTTCGGCGACCAGGTCGGTCCCTCGTTGTGGAATCCTTCGGTCAATACGCGCTCGGCGGTTCCGTCGGTCTTCATCACGCCGATTGCAAACGAACCTTCGCCCTGCCGCGTGAACGCGATCACGTCGCCGCGCGGCGACCAGACCGGCGTCGAGTAACGGCCGCCGCCCGGCGGCGAGATGCGCCGCTGATTCGAGCCATCGGCGCCCATCACATAAAGCTGTTGCGAACCGCCGCGATCGGATTCGAACACGATCTGCGTGCCGTCCGGCGAGAACGACGGCGCGGTGTCGATCGCCGGCGTCGCGGTCAGCCGTGTCGTACGCTTGGTACGCAGGTCCATGAGATAGATGTTCGACGCGCCCTGCTGTTGCAGGCTCATCACCACGCTCTGACCGTTGGGCGAGAAGCGCGGGCTGAACGACATGTTCGGAAAGTCGCCGACGATTTCGCGCTGGCCGGTCTCGATGTTCAGCAACACCACGCGCGGCGGCTGGTCGCCGCGCCCGTAAGACATGTAGGTGATTTCCTGATTGGTCGGCGAGAAGCGCGGCGTCAGCACCAGTTCGTCGCCGCGCGTGAGATAGCGCACGTTCGCGCCGTCCTGATCCATGATCGCAAGCCGCTTCACGCGGCGATCCTTGGGACCGGTCTCGTCGACATAGACGATGCGCGTATCGAAATAGCCCTTCTCGCCGGTGAGCCGCTGATAGATCAGGTCGGAAATGATGTGCGCGATGCGCCGCCAGTTTTCCGGCTGCGTCAGGAACTGCTGGCCGATCATGTATTGCCCGGCCTGAATGTCCCAGAGGCGGAAGGCGACCGAGAACCGCCCGTCGCCCTGCCGGACCACGCGGCCGGTGACCAGCGTCTGCGCGTTGATGACGCGCCAGTCCTGAAAACGCGGCGCCACGTCGATATTGCTGACGCGCTCGATGAACGCCGCCGGATCGACCGGCGCGAACAGGCCGGAGCGGCGCAAGTTGTTGGTGATGACGCCGGAAATGCCGCGGCCGGTATCCTGCTCGCCCTGCCCGCCGACGAATTCCGTAATCGCGATCGGCAAGGGCTGCACGGTGCCGCGGGTGATATCGACGCGGGTCTGCGCGAACCCGAAGCGCGGCGCGCCGAGTGCGAGCGCTGCGGTGCTGCCGGCAAGGAGAAGGTTTCGACGGGAGAACTGGGCGGTCATGACTGTATGCCTTGAATGGCCGTAAACGGACGAAAACAGAAATCGTTGCGTCAGCCGCGCACGGTCTGCGGCGGCGCGAAGTTGAAGATCATATCCTTCCAGAAATTATACTTGCCAGCCGAAAGCATTTTATAGGGCTGGCAGGCAATCACGGCGCGGACAGCGCTTTCGGCGGTGGCCTGGAAGGCGGGGCCGGCGCCGGCATTGAGCACCTGCGGGGGCGCGGCAAGCGTGCCGTCCGGCTTCATCTGGATGCGTAGTTCCACGACCGCGCGCTCGACGTTGCCGACGCCGGGCAGCACGTTCCAGCACTTCTCGACGTGACGCGCGAGCGCCACCAGTTCGTCCATCGAGAGCATGTTGTCCTGCCCCTTGGTCGCGCCGAGATTGGCGTTCGACTTCTGCTCGCCCGCATTCTTCTTTCGCGAGGGCGCGCGGCGGTCGAGCAGTTCGGCGATCCGGTCCGGGTCGAAGTCGTGCTTCGTTTTCACCGGCGGCGTTTTCTGCTTCACCACTTTCTTTGGCGTCTCTTTTTTCTTTTCCGCTTTCTTCCGCTCTTCCTCGAGCTTCTTCGCGATCGCATCCGGCTCCGGCTTGGGCTCGGGTTTGGCGACGTCCTTTTTGGGCTCTTCTTTCTTTTCGACCTTCTGCTCTTCCTGCGGCGGTGGCGGCGGCGTGGATTTCACCTCGCGGTCCTTCACCGGCAGATTGGCATCGGTCACCGGTGTCGGCTCGGCTTTTTTCTCAGCCTGCTTCACCGGCTCCGGCTGTTTCTCGGCCTTGATCTTGCCCTGCTTGACCTTCGTCACGTCGGTGATCGAGACGAGATCGATCGGCAGGGAATCGACCGGCGGCGCGTCGTTGGGTTTGACCGAGGCAAAGTGAATCAGTCCCCAGCCGAGGACGACGGCATGCAGTGCGGTCGAAATCGTAAAGCCGGGGCGCATGTCTCTTAGGGTCAGGATCCCTCAACTTCGGTCACGAGCGCGACCTTGCGATAGCCGGCGGCCTGCAAGCGTCCCATGACCTTCATCACCGTTCCGTAATCGACCTTCTTGTCGCCGCGCACATAGATGCGTTCTTCCGCACCCTGTTTCGCGACGGCTTTCAGCTTGTCGATCAGTTCCTCGAGCTTGATCTCGGTGTTCTGCAGGAACACCTGGCCCTTGTCGTTGACCGAGAGCGTCAACGGCTCACGCTCCTGATCGAGCGATTTCGCCTGGCTCTGCGGCAGATCGATCGGCACGCCGACCGTCAAGAGCGGTGCCGAGATCATGAAGATGATCAACAGCACCAGCATGACGTCGACGAGCGGCGTCACGTTGATCTCGGCGCTGACCCCGCGGCCGCGTACGCGCGACGAGCGCCGCTCGCCTGCTCCCGAACCTCCGCTCATACCCATGTCAGCACCTCAGGAATTCTCATCCACCTGCCGCGACAGGATCGCGGAGAACTCGTCGGCAAAACCTTCCATGCGCTGCGCCAGCCGGTTCACCTCGGAGATGTACTTGTTATAAAAAATGGTCGCCGGTATGGCGGCGACAAGGCCGATGGCGGTGGCAAAAAGCGCTTCCGCGATACCGGGGGCAACCACCGCAAGGCTCGTATTCTTCGAGGCCGCGATCGACTGGAAGCTCGTCATGATGCCCCAGACCGTGCCGAACAGGCCGATGAAGGGGCCGGCCGAGCCGACCGTCGCCAGCACGAGCAGACGCCGCTCCAGCCGGTCCACCTCGCGCGTGATGGTCACGTTCATGACCTTCTCGATGCGCTGCGTCAGCGTCCCGATCGCCTTGCCGCCGCCTTCATAGGTGCGCTTCCACTCGCGCATTGCCGCCACGAACAGCGCGGCCATGGCGTGCGCCGGCTTCGCCGACAGCGAGCGGTAAAGATCCTCGAGGCTCTCGCCGGACCAGAATGCCTGCTCGAAGCGATCCATCTGGCGGCGCGTGCGCGCATAAAGGATCGTCTTGTCGATGACGATCGCCCAGACCCAGACCGAGGCGACGATCAGGCCGATCATCACCGCCTTGACGACGAGATGCGCCTGCCAGAACAGCGCCCAGAGCGAGATATTCACCGGGGCGCTGACGTTTTCCTGCGTGACTTGCGGCGTCGGCGCCGCCTGCGCAACGAAGTCCGGCATGCCGAAGGTGAGCCAGAGCGAAACTTCGTTGAGGTAGTAGGTAAGAAGATCGGCCATCGAAAGTCCTTTGCGTTCCGGCGTTCCTGATGACGCCGCACGCCGCGCAGTCGGGATTGGGGTAAAGCGTGGAGCACTTGGAACATGCAGGGCCCGGCAATCTGGCTCGCCCTGCACCCGCTCTCGCCGGGTCCCGTCAATACGGCACTGAATCTGTCCAAACTGGGGCGCGGGCCTTTCGGCCGCGTCCCTGAGAGAAGGGCTTATACGGTTAACAGTTGGTTAGCGAGATGACAGAGCGTCCGGCGCCATGGCTTTCCGCAGCGCTTCCGGGATGCGCCGCGCACGTCCGCCGGACACGAAGGCAGCCTTCACCATGGCTTCGAGGAGCAGCGTTTCGCCGCGGAACACTTCCTGCTTCAGCGTAAGCGAAGCGCCGGCGATATCGGCAGGCGACGTCACGATGCGAAGCACGTCGTCCATATGCGCAGGTTTGAGATATTCCAAACTCATCGAGCGCACGACGAAGGCAAAGCCCGGCGCTTCCTGACCCGCTTCCTCGAACAGCGCCCGATGATCGACGCCGAGGAGACGCAGGAAATCCGTGCGGCCGCGCTCCATGAAGCGCAGATAGCTCGCGTGATAGACCACGCCGGAAAAATCCGTGTCCTCGTAATAGACCCGGACCGCCATGACGTGCCGGCCGTGCTCGATGCGGCCCGCAAGATCGGGCCAGTTCTCCGGTGTTTTCATTCCTCGCCCTGATCGAACAGCGGCATCTGCGGCGCATCGCGCCTGGGTTCGGTGAGGCCGAGATGCTTGTAGGCATGCGACGTCATCATGCGTCCGCGCGGCGTGCGCTGGATGAAGCCGCGCTGGATCAGAAACGGCTCGATGATGTCTTCGAGCGCGTCGCGCGGCTCGGAGAGCGCCGCCGAAATCGTTTCGATGCCGACCGGCCCGCCATTGTAGTGATCGGAGATGATCCGCAGATAGCGCCGGTCCATGGCATCAAGGCCGGCACCATCCACTTCGAGCTGCGAAAGCGCGCGGTCGGCGGCTTTCGCGTCGATCGTGGCAACCTTGTCGACCGCCGCAAAATCACGCACGCGCTTGAGCAAGCGGCCGGCAATACGCGGCGTGCCGCGCGCGCGCTTCGCGATTTCTCGCGCGCCGTCCTTGCCGATACCGATGCCGAGCACCCGCGCGCCGCGCTCGACGATGGTTTCGAGTTCATCGACTTCGTAGAAGCCGAGCCGCACCGGAATGCCGAAGCGATCGCGGAGCGGCGTCGTGAGCAGACCCGAGCGCGTGGTTGCGCCGACAAGCGTGAATTTCGACAGCTCGATCTTCACCGAACGCGCGGCGGGTCCCTCGCCGATGATCAGATCGAGCTGGAAGTCCTCCATCGCCGGATAGAGCACTTCCTCGATATGCGGATTGAGCCGGTGGATCTCGTCGATGAAGAGCACGTCGCGCTCTTCGAGATTGGTGAGCAGGGCTGCGAGATCGCCAGCCTTCGCGATTACGGGACCGGAGGTCGCGCGGAAGTTCACGCCAAGCTCTCGCGCCACGATCTGCGCGAGCGTGGTCTTGCCGAGGCCCGGCGGGCCGACGAGCAGCACATGATCGAGCGCTTCCTTGCGTGCCTTGGCCGCCTCGATGAAGACAGAAAGATTCGCGCGCGCCTGCTGCTGGCCGATGAATTCGACAAGCCGCTGCGGACGCAGATGCGCATCCGCGGAATCGTCGTCGCGTTGTTCGGCGGATAAGAGACGGGAGTTCATCGCGCCAGTTCCTTCAACCCGAGCCGGATCAGCGTCTCAACCGGCGCATTCTCATCGCCCGACGCACGCAGCGCCGCCGCAACTGCGGCACCAGCCTGAATCTCGCCGTAGCCGAGATGCACGAGCGCCGATACGGCATCGGCAACCGGCTGCGAGGCCCGCTTCCCGGAAAGATCGTCCTGCAGCTTCACGACCGACGGATCGATCGTCGCGAAAGCCGGGGCCTTGTCTTTGAGTTCGGCAACGACGCGCGCCGCGAGCTTGGGCCCGACCCCCGGCGTGCGGGCAACGGCGGTCTTGTCGCCGAGCGCGATCGCGTTCGCGAGTTCGGCGGGCTTCAGCGTCGAGAGCACCGCAAGCGCGACCTTGGCGCCCACGCCCTGCACGCTTTGCAGGATGCGAAACCACTCCCGCTCCTGATCGCTGGTGAAGCCGAACAGCTTGATCTCCTGCTCGCGCACATGCGTCTCGATCGAGATCGTCGCCGCCTCGCCCGCAGGCGGCAGCGATTGCAGCGTGCGCGCCGAGCAATGCACCACATAGCCGACGCCATGCACGTCGAGCACGACGAAGTCGTCGCCATAGGTGTCGATCACGCCGCGCAGCTTGCCGATCATCACGCCCCTCCCACGACCCGCGAGAGAATATCGACACGCTGCCGGTGATGGGCGTGGCAGATCGCAATGGCGAGCGCGTCCGCGGCATCGTCACTTTGCGGATCGGCCTTCGGCATCAACACGCGGATCATCAGCCGGATCTGCGCCTTCTCGGCACGGCCCGCGCCGACCACGGTCTTCTTGATCAGATTGGGAGCGTATTCCGCGACCGGAAGTCCCGCCTGCGCGGGCACGAGAAGCGCGATGCCCCGCGCCTGCCCGAGTTTGAGCGCCGCGCGCGGGTCGGCGTTGACGAAGGTTTCCTCGACCGCGGCTTCCTGCGGCGCATAGCGCGCGAGGATTGCGGCAAGCCCCTTGTGAATGAACGCGAGCCGCTCGCTCAGGGTCTCGCGCTCGTCGGAGTTCACCGAGCCGCAGGCGACAAAAGCGAGCTTCGTGCCCTCGCACTCGATCACGCCCCAGCCGGTGCGGCGGAGGCCCGGATCGATGCCGATGATGCGATTCGCACGGATCATGACTTCGCTGATAACGCCGCTATCGAAGTCTGCCTAGCCGGGTGCTAGGTCTGCCCGCCCACTAAGGCCCAAGCATTTGTCATCGCTGATCCCCTCCGCCTTCGCGCCCTTCTTCGACGACCGGCTCGCCATCGCGGCGATGATCGCGTTCCTGTCGGGGTTCGTGCGCGGCTTCTCGGGGTTCGGGCAGGGCATGATCTATGTGCCGCTGATCGCGGTATTTTACGGACCCCGGCTGGCCGTCACGACGATCCTCATCATCGACTTTCTGTGCTCGATCCCGTTCCTGGTTCCCGCACTTCCGCATGTGCGCTGGCGGCAGATGCTGCCGCTCGCAGGCGCCGCTGCGCTCGCCATTCCGCTCGGCACGCTGGCGCTGCTCTACGTCGATCCGGGACCGCTGCGCTGGGCCATCGCGATCTCGATCGTGATCTGCGTCGCGCTGCTGGCAAGCGGCTGGCGCTACCGCGGCGCGCCCGGCCTGCCGGTGACGCTTGGCGTCGGGGCGGCGTCGGGAATCCTCGGCGGCGCGACGCAGCTCCCGGGCCCGCCGGTGATTCTGTTCTGGCTGAGCGGCACGCTCTCCGCCGTCGCCGTGCGCGCGAATTTCATCGCCTACTTCGCGCTGTTCGATCTGGCCTCGGTCGTGGTCTATGGCTGGAGCGGACTGCTGACGAACGATGTCTTCATGTTCGGGCTCTTGATGCTGGTGCCGTTTGTGTCCGGCGCGGCCGGCGGCTCGATGGTTTTCATCTTCGTATCGGATCGCAACTATCGGCTCGCCGCCTATGTGCTGATCCTGATCGCCGCGCTTCTGAGCCTGCCGCTATTCGACGGGTTTCTTCGCTGAGAACGCCTCGTTCAGCACGCCGCTTGCGAGCAGCACGCCCGCGCCGGTCGTGACCACGCCGAAGATCGAGGCTGCATCGGGAATTTCCTTCAGCAGCGGAACGGCGATCAGCGTTGCAAGCGCCGGCACCAGCGCGACGAATGCGGCGGCACGCGACGCGCCGAGCCGCGCAATGCCGATATTGTAGAGCACGAGCGCGACCAGCCCCGAGCCGATCCCCTGAATCACCGCCTGCACCGCGATGTCACCGTGCGCGCCCTTGTTGAAGGCTTCGAGCAGCGGCGGCAAGCCGAACGGCAACATCGCGACCGCCGACCAGAAGCTGATCAGCGCCGCCATCTCGATTGCGGTGACGCCGACAAGACGAAAAGCCACCGTGTAACAGGCCCAGCAGATTGCCGCGGTGACGAGCAGCAGATGCCCGAACGAGGTGTCGCCGCTCGAAGTCATGACGCTGCGGCCGGCGATGGTGAGAACGCCCGCGAGACACAGTGCAAAGCCGAGCGCCCGCGCCCAGCCGAGCTTTTCCCCGAACAGGACCACCGAAAGCAGCGCCACGATCAGCGGCATGGTGCCCGGCACCAGCGGCCCGACATCCGCCGTCGGCGCGAAGCGCATGCCGTTGCCGATGACGAGCAGGAACGGCGCACCCGCGCCGAGAATGCAGAACAGGAAGGGAAGCGTCTTGCCTTTAGGCCAGAGGCCGGTCCGAAACAGGACCGGCGCGAGCAGGATCGCCGGAATGCCGACCCGCAAAAGCGTCACCGCCGCCGGCGTGAGCGAACCGATCACCGCATAGCGCGTGAGCGCGACCCACGCGCCCCAGATCGTTACCGCCGAAATGACGGCAGCATAACCCAGCGCGCGGGAGGAAGCGTTCACGCGGACAGCTTCGCCATCAGCGCTTCGGAAATTTCGAAATTGCCATAGACGTTCTGCACGTCGTCGTTCTCTTCGAGGTTCTCGACCAGCTTCATCAGCTTTTCGCCGGCCTCGTCGTCGACCGCGATCGTGTTTTGCGGGCGCCAGGTAAGCCCGCTCTTTTTCGGCTCGCCGAATTTCGCTTCCAGCGCCTTCTGCACCTCGTTGAGCGACTCGACCGCCGTTACGATCTCGTGCCCCTGCTCCGACGAGATCACATCGTCCGCGCCGGCCTCGATCGCCGCTTCCAGCATCGTGTCGGCATCGGCCTTCGCCGCATCGTATTCGACGACCCCGACGTGATTGAACATGAAAGCCACCGCGCCGGCTTCTGCGAGCGCCCCGCCACTTTTCGTGAAGTAGGAGCGAACCTCGCCGACCGTGCGCGTGCGGTTGTCGGTCAGCGTCTCGATGATCAGCGCGACGCCGCCCGGACCGTATCCTTCATAACGGACGCTTTCGAAATTCTCGCCGTCGCTGCCGGACGCCTTCTTGATCGCGCGCTCGATATTGTCCTTCGGCATGTTTTCCGCGCGCGCCGCGATGATCGCCGCGCGCAGGCGCGCGTTCATCGCCGGATCCGGCAGGCCCATCTTGGCGGAAACCGTGATTTCGCGCGCGAGCTTGCCGAAGAGCTTGGAGCGGGCGGCGTCCTGCCGGCCCTTCCGGTGCATGATGTTCTTGAATTGCGAATGGCCGGCCATGTCTCAGAGTCCTGATCGGAATGCGCGCGGTTATAGCAAGCGGATTCGCGAAGGGAAGCGGCGCCGGCTCAACCCTGCCAGAACGGCGGCCTCGCCTCTTCCAGCACGCCTCCGATACGCACCGGAGCGACCTTCACCGCGAGCCCCGTGGCATCGTCGGTTTCGACCGCAAGCCCGCTGACCGTCGCCTTGCCGGTCGCAGGCTCGAAACGGCCCGAGGGGATTTTCGTCTGGAAGCGCCGGATCGGCTCATCCCGGTTCATGCCGAGCACGCTCTCGTAGTCGCCGCACATGCCGATGTCGGAAACGAAGGCTGTGCCCGCCGGCAGGATGCGATGATCGGCGGTCGGTGCATGGGTATGCGTGCCTACCTGCAGCGAAATGCGACCGTCCAGGAGATAGCCGAGCGCCTGCTTCTCGCTGGTCGCCTCGGCATGGAAATCGACGATGATCGCGTCGGCGTGTTCGCGAAGGCGGCAGGCCTCGAGCTCGCGCTCGATCGCGGCAAAAGGATCGTCAAGCGCCTCCATGAAGACGCGGCCCATGGCATTGATGACGAGCACGCGCTTGCCACTCTTGGATTCCAGCATCGCAGCACCCCGCCCCGGCGTGCCTTGCGGATAATTCAGCGGGCGGATCAGCCGCGGCGCACGTTCGATGAAGACCAGCGCCTCGCGCTGATCCCAGGAGTGATTGCCGAGCGTGACCGCGTCTGCGCCGGCCTCGACCACCTCGTTATAGATCGTCTCGGTGATGCCGAAGCCCCCGGCGGCGTTCTCGCCGTTGATGCCGACGAAATCGAGCTTCCAGTCCCGGATCAGGCGCGGCAGCAGATCGACGACGGCGATACGGCCCGAACGCCCGACGATGTCTCCGAGAAATAAAATACGCATTCGTCAGCTTCCGGCGGAAAAACGCACGCCCTCTTCCGTTATCACATAATCGAGCCGCTGGTCGTGCGGCTCGGTGGGAACGGTTTCGACGCATTGCTCTTCGAAGGCGAGGCCGACCGCGACGATCCTTTTCTTCGCGCGCAAGCGAGCGAGCCCGCCGTCGTAATAGGCCTTGCCGTAGCCGATGCGATGCCCCTCGCGATCGAAGGCAAGCAGCGGCACGAAGACGATGTCGGGATCGACTTCCTTTGCTTCCGGTCCCGGTTCCGAGAGCCCGAAGCCGACGCGCCGCAACGCCATGCCCGGCACCCAGGCGCGAAAAATCAGCTTCCCGTCGGCGATCGCGGGCAGCGCAAGCGAGGCCTCGCTTTCCTCCGCAAGCCGCTTCATCAGCGGATAGGGATTGAGTTCGGTATTCATCGCGAACCAGCCCGACACGACCGCACCTTCCGGCACGTCGAACGGCAGGCTCGCCTTGGCGATCCGCTCGGACATCTGTTTGCGGAAGATCGGCGAAAGCGTATCGCGCCTTGCGATCATTTCCTTGCGCAAAGCGCGTTTCTGGTCGGCAACTGAAAGTGGCATGACAAAATTTCAAGTGCGGGCCGCAGTGACCGTCAGAGATTCGATCCCGGGAAACCTACGAAGTAGGTGGGCGCCATATGACTAGGTCCACGGACCAGATCAGGGACAGCTCCCGTTGGGATCGATAAGGCCCCGGGAATACTTCTCCGTCGCATCCCGCAGCACCGCAGACCGAACCTAGGTAGTACTACGCGGAAGCGCCAGTCTTGACTTTCGAGAACTCGCTCAGCCGAGCGCCACGGTGCCGGAAGGCCCGCCGTTGAGATTCTGGGCCAGGCGCTCGATGCGCTCCGCGGTGTTTTCGAGGATTTCGGCGACCACCTGCTCCGCCTCTTCGTTGCGCTGGGCCACGCGCTCGCGCGCATCCTTCAGAGACTGGATTTCCTGATCGGCCATGCGAAGGCGGCGTTTGAGCTCCGCAAGCTCGTCCGCGACCATGATCGCGGCCATGACGGCGAGCCGCGTATCCCCGATTTCGCCGAAGGAATCCCGCAGTTGCGTGATCCGCTGATCGAGTTCACGGCCGAGCCGCGCGAGATGATCCTCCTGCCCGGGATCGCAGGCCATCCGGTAAACCCGGCCGTTGATGGTGACGGAAACCTCGGCCACGGCTATCGCTCCTGCAGCACCGCGCGGATGGTATCGACGGCCTGATCGAGCCGCTGCGCCACCTCGCGATTGGTCGCCTCCAGCGACGAGATATTGGCCCGCGCGTGGTCGAGTTCGCCGGCGAGACGCGAGCGGTCGGAGCCGAAAGCCTGAATCTGCGCTTCCAGCTCGCCCTGCTGGCGGTCCTGCTCGCGGCGGCGATTGACGGCCGCTTCCAGCACGTCGAGCGCCGAGGACAGGCGCTTGTGCGCCCGCTCCAATACGCCCGATTGATCTGCCGTCTGCCGCATATTTCCGCCCGCCGCTTGCGAAACAGAGTGCGCAGTTAAGGGGGGCCTTTATCCCCACGTCAACCGCGCGTCGCGACTTTGACACAAGGGGTTGGGGTGCTATGGCAACGCCACCTTCCAGACCTCCCGGAACTTTGGGTGAGAAAGCGCAAATGAGCCGCGAAGAGCACGATTGTTTGGCAAATGCCATTCGCGCGCTCGCGATGGATGCAGTCGAAGCCGCGAAATCCGGCCATCCCGGCCTGCCGATGGGCGCGGCCGACATCGCGACAGTCCTCTACACGAAATTCCTCAAATTCGATCCCAAGGCGACCGACTGGCCGGACCGCGACCGCTTCGTGCTCTCCGCCGGCCACGGCTCGATGCTGCTTTACGCGCTGCTCTATCTCACCGGCCATGCCGACGTGACGATCGACGAGATCAAGCGCTTCCGGCAGATCGACTCCAAGACACCCGGCCACCCGGAAAACTTCGTCACCCGCGGCATCGAGACCACCACCGGCCCGCTCGGCCAGGGGCTTGCCAATGCCGTCGGCATGGCGCTCGCGGAGCGGTTGCTCAACGCCGAATTCGGCGACGACATCGTGGATCACTTTACCTATGTGCTCGCCTCCGACGGCGATCTCATGGAAGGCATCAGCCAGGAAGCGCTGGCGCTCGCCGGTCACCTGAAGCTCTCCAAGCTGATCGTGCTGTTCGACGACAACGGCATTTCCATCGACGGCAAGATTTCGCTCTCCGACTCGACCGATCAGGTCGCGCGCTTCAAGGCCTCCGGCTGGAACGCGCTGCGCATCGACGGTCACGATCCGGTCGCGATCGAAAACGCCATCCGCGACGCGCAGAAATCGGACCGCCCGACGCTGATCGCTTGCCGCACCCATATCGGCTACGGCGCGCCGACCAAGGTCGATACCGCCGGCGCACACGGCTCGCCGCTGGGCGCTACCGAAATCGAAGGCGCGCGCAAGAACCTGAACTGGGCGGCCGGCCCCTTCGAAATTCCGGCAGAGATCCTCGAAAACTGGCGCAAGCTCGGCGCCCGCAGCGCCGGCCTCCGCGCGGAGTGGAAGCAGCGCCTCGAAGCCTCGCCGAACAAGGCTGAGTTCGAGCGCCGCCTGCACGGCAAGCTCCCGAACGGCCTCGGCGCCGCGATCGAGGCGCTGAAGGAAAAGGCGGTCGCGGAGAAGCCCGAGATCGCCACCCGCAAGGCTTCCGAAAACACGCTCGAAGCAATCTGCGCGGTCGCGCCGGAAATGATCGGCGGCTCCGCCGACCTCACCGGCTCGAACAACACCCGCACCAAGGCGATGAAAGCGGTTTCGGCGGAAAACTTCGCCGGGCGCTTCATCCATTGGGGCATTCGCGAACACGCCATGGCGGCCGCGATGAACGGCATGGCGCTGCATGGCGGCGTGATCCCCTTCTCCGGCACCTTCCTCGTCTTCGCGGATTACTGCCGCCCCTCGCTGCGGCTTGCCGCACTGATGGGCGTCCGCACAATTCATGTCATGACGCATGATTCGATCGGCGTCGGCGAAGACGGGCCCACGCACCAGCCGGTCGAGCATCTCGCCGCGCTGCGCGCGATCCCGAACCTTTATCTGTTCCGCCCGGCCGATCAGGTCGAAACCGCGGAATGCTGGGACGCGGCACTCCGCCTCAACCAGTCACCGAGCGTGCTCGCGCTGACGCGGCAGAACCTGCCCGCGCTTCGCCTGAAGAACGAGAAGGGTAATCCCTGCAAGCAGGGCGCCTATGAGCTTTCGCCCGCAAGCGGCGAAGCGCTGGTCTCGCTCTTTGCCTCGGGCTCCGAAGTTTCACTCTGCATCGAGGCGCAGGCAGCACTCGAAAAGAGCGGCGTGCCGACGCGCGTCGTCTCCGTGCCCTGCATGGATCTGTTCTTCGACCAGCCGGAGAGCTATCGCGACAAGATCACCGGCAACGCGCCGGTCAAGATCGCCTGCGAAGCGGCGATCCGCATGGGCTGGGACGAAATCATCGGCGAGCACGGCAAGTTTGTCGGCATGACCGGCTTCGGCGCTTCGGCGCCCTACAAGGAACTGTACAAGCGCTTCGGCATCACCGCCGAGGCTATCGTGGAAGCGGCGACGAAGGCGTTGCCGACGCAGGCCGCGGCCCGCACCGCGCGCTGATTACGACGAGAGGAAAGACGAAGATGGCTGTTCGGGTTGCAATCAATGGCTTCGGCCGCATCGGCCGCAACGTGCTGCGCGCGATCGCGGAGAATGGCCGCAAGGATATTCAGGTCGTCGCGATCAACGATCTCGGTCCGGTCGAAACCAACGCGCACCTCTTCCGCTTCGACAGCGTGCACGGCCGTTTCAACGGCGAAGTAAAGGTCGCGGGCGACACCATCGACGTCGGCTCCGGCCCGATCAAGGTCACGGCCGAGTGCGACCCTGCCAAGCTTCCGCACAAGGATCTCGGCGTCGATATCGCGCTGGAATGCACCGGCATCTTCACCTCGAAGGACAAGGCCTCGGCACACCTGACCGCCGGCGCGAAGCGCGTGCTGGTTTCGGCACCTGCCGACGGCGCCGATCTTACGGTCGTCTATGGCGTGAACCACGACAAGCTGACGCCCGAGCACAAGATCGTCTCGAACGACTCCTGCACCACCAACTGCCTCGCGCCGGTGGCGAAGGTCCTGAACGATGCCATCGGCATCGAAAAAGGCTTCATGACCACGATCCACGCCTATACCGGCGACCAGCCGACGCTGGATACGATGCACAAGGACCTCTATCGCGCGCGCGCCGCGGCGCTCTCGATGATCCCGACCTCGACGGGTGCCGCCAAGGCCGTCGGCCTCGTGCTGCCCGAACTCAACGGCAAGCTCGACGGCGTTTCGATCCGCGTGCCGACGCCGAATGTCTCGGTGGTGGATTTCAAGTTCGTCGCGAAGAAGCCGACCTCGAAGGACGAAATCAACGAGGCGGTGAAGCGCGCGGCGAGCCAGCAGTTGAAGGGCATCCTCGGCGTGACCGATCAGCCCAACGTCTCGATGGACTTCAACCACGATCCGCACTCCTCGATCTTCCATCTCGACCAGACCAAGGTGCTGGAAGGGAACTTCGTCCGGGTGCTCTCGTGGTACGACAATGAGTGGGGCTTCTCGAACCGCATGTCCGACACGGCGGTCGCCCTTGGCAAGCTGATCTGACGTAACGTTCCGGCCGGGAGCCTCCAAGG
>JAEZFA010000306.1 GCA_023417665.1 Pseudomonadota bacterium
GCTTGGAGGACATCGGAAACGGGAACCTGTGAACGGCGCGCAATCTAGACGACCCGGCGCGGTCCCGGGAGTCCCAGCCGGCGCATGGCTCTCGCCGCGGTGATGCAAAGGCGATCGGCTAGGGAGCCGCACTCGCGTGCCAGCGGCGCAGGGCGGCGCGTTGCAGTGCGGAAAACAGCGCGAAAATGGCCACGCCCGAGAGCGCGATGAGGACGAGTGCCGCATACATCCGCGGAATGTTGACCCGGTGACCGGCTTCGATGATGCGCCAGGCGAGTCCGGAGCCAGCGCCGGCGCTGCCGGCAGCGATTTCGCCGACAACGGCGCCGATCAGCGCAAGCCCGCCCGCGATGCGCAGGCCGTTGAGAAAAGAGGGCAGCGCGGCGGGTAGCCGCAAATAGAGCAGTGTCTTGAGCCAGCTCGCGTCATAAAGCGCAAAGAGATCACGCAACTGCCGGTCGGCGGAAGCAAGTCCGAAGGCGGTATTCGAAAGTACCGGGAAAAACGCAACGAGTGCCGCGCAGGCGAGCACCGCGTTCTGCGGTTCCATATAGACAAGCAACAGCGGCGCAATCGCAATCACCGGCGTGACCTGCAGCACCACTGCGACCGGAAACAAGGCGCGCTCGGCAATACGCGAAGAGGAAAAAAGGATCGCCAAAGCGACCGCGGCAATTGTCGAGAGGAGCAGCGCGAGAAACGTAATCCGCAGCGTGACCAGCAGCGAACCGAACAGGAGCGCGCCGTCGGCGATGAGGGTTCTCAGGATCAGCGAAGGCGAGGGCAAGAGAGTCGCCGGAACCGCGAACAGGCGCACCGCGATTTCCCAGCACAGCAAGAGCGCGGCGATTGCGGCAACTGGCGTCACCAGGTCGCGAGCTTTCATTCCGCGCGCTCCAGTGCATCGGACAGCACGCGCGCCTGCGCGGCGAGTGCGGCGGAGGTGCGGTACTGCGGATCACGACGCTCGGGCGACTGCTCGAGTGTGATCTCCTTCGAGATTCTGCCGGGGCGGGGCGACATGACAAGGGTCCGCGTCGATAGATATGCGGCTTCAAACACCGAATGGGTGACGAATACGACTGTGCAATTTGCCGAGCGCCAAAGCGCGAGCAGGTCGTCGTTCAGCCGGAAGCGGGAGATTTCATCGAGTGCTGCGAAGGGCTCGTCCATCAGCAGGAGCTTTGGCTTGACGACAAGCGCGCGGGCAAGAGCGGCACGCATCTTCATGCCGCCGGACAGTTCATGCGGATAGGCGCCGGAGAATTGCGCAAGGCCGACCTGCGCGAGCGCCTCCGCGGTTCGCGCGCGCACTTCCGCGGCCGTTTGCCCGAACAGGCGTAGCGGCAGGCCTACATTGGCTGCCACCGTGGTCCAGGGCATCAATGCCGGTTCCTGAAACACAAAGCCGGTTTCGCGCGGGCGGCGACCCTCTTTCCAGACAATGCGGCCCTGGTCCGGCACGAGCAGCCCGGCGATGATGCGAAGAAGCGAAGTCTTGCCGCAGCCTGACGCACCAAGCAGCGATAGAAACTCGCCTTGCCGGATGGAAAATGAGACGTCATCGAGCGCGGTCACGCCGCTCTCGAACGTCTTTTCAATGCCGGTAAGTTCGGCGAGCGGTGTGTCGCTCTGTTTCATTTGGCGCGGTAAAGATCGACGCCGTGCTTGCGGTTGACGAAGGTGGCGTCGAAACTTTTCTTCCAGTTCACGTCAGGCTTGACCACGCCGGCCTTCACCATTTTGTCGAAGAACCGCTTGATCCGTTCCTCCTGCATTGCGCCGATACCGAGGTTCAGCGCGTCGCCGGAATCGATGATGCCGTATTCCTTCAGCTTTGCCGTTGAAAAGGCGATCAGCGCGTCGGTCATTTCCGGATTATGCTTCTTGATCAGGTCGTTTGCAGTGCTGGAGTCGCCGTAAAGATAATTGTACCAGCCGACGATCGAGGCTTCGACGAAACGGGCGATGAGATCGGGCTTGTCGCGCAGGAGCGAGACGCGTGTCTCGAGCGTCGTCGCGTAGCCATCGAAGCCGTGATCGGCGAGCAGGAAAATGTTCGGCTTGAACCCGGCCGCCTGTTCGATCACGAAAGGCTCCGAGGTGACGTAGCCCTGCAGCGCGGCGTTCTTGTTCGCAAGGAAGGGCTGCGGATTGAAGGTATAGGGCCGCGCCTGTTCGTCACGGAAGCCGTGCTCGGATTTCAGCCAGCGAAAGGAAGTTACCATCGCGTCGGCGCCGAGCAGGAGCGTGACGTTCGACCTTTTCAGGTCTTCGAACTTCTCAATGCCGGCATTGGGATGCGCGAGGATCGCGATCGGGTCGCGCTGCATGATCGCGGCGACCACGATCGTCGGCACGTTCTGCTCGACGGCCGCGAAAGCCTGCAGGAAGTTCGCGGAAATGTAGAAATCGAGCTTGCCCGCGGAAAGCAGAATCCGGTTGTTGATCTGCGGCCCACCCGGCACGATTTCGACGTCGAGGCCGTATTTCCGGTAGGTGCCGTCGGCGAGCGCCTGATAGAAGCCGCCATGCTCGGCTTCCGCGACCCAATTCGTGCCGAAGCGCACCTTGTCGAGCGCGCTGCTTGGCGCCGTGAGGGCAAAAAGTGCGAGGAGAGCAGTCAGCAGCCTTTGAAGCATGGGTCCAATCTAGCGAGTTGCGGCGGAGAAGGGCAGTCGCATAGGCGATCGTAACCTTAATGCCAATGCCAAGATGCAGGCAGTCCGGGGTAGCGCTTGCGCAGCAGTCGTGCGCTCAATAGGTTCACGGCATTCTGGCGCGGAATTAAGCATGACTCCGAAGCGATACTGGCAGGAGATGACCTGGCAGGATTTTCAGCGTGGAAACCCTGCCGAGTGGATTGCGGTGGTGCCGGTTGCCGCGATCGAGCAGCACGGGCCACATCTGCCGCTTTCGGTCGATGCTGCGATCGCGGAAGGCTATCTGGCGCGCGTGCAGAAATTCCTGCCTGACGATCTGCCTGCGGTTTTTCTGCCGCTGCAGGCGATCGGGAAATCCGGCGAGCATCGCGATTTTCCCGGCACGCTCACGTTTTCCTATGAAACGGTGATCCGTGCCTGGGTCGAAATCGGCGAGAGCGTATATCGCGCGGGGCTGCGCAAGATCGTCTTTGTCAATTCGCACGGCGGGAATTCGTCGGTGCTTGATATCGTGACGCGCGAATTGCGCGAGCGGCTCGGCATGTTCGCGGTGCTTACTTCCTGGCATCGGCTTGGCTACCCGGAAGGCGTGTTCCCGGCGGAAGAAAAGCTCCACGGGATTCATGGTGGAGAAATCGAAACTTCGCTGATGCTGGCTTTTGCTCCGGCGCAAGTGCGGATGGACAAGCTCGACGACTTCGAGCCGATCACCAAGGCGATGGAGCAGGAATTCAAGTTTCTGCGTGCGGCGGTGCCGGCAGGGTTCGGCTGGATGACGCAGGACCTTCAGGAAACCGGTGCGATCGGGAATGCGAAGCGCGCCACGAAAGAAAAGGGAGATGCCGCGGCCGACCATGGTGCGCGAGCGTTCGTCTCATTGCTGCAAGATGTGCAGCGTTTTGGTCTGGAACGCTTGAAGCGCGGGCCGCTGGGTTAGTCGCAAAGCGAGAGCGTCACCGGATCCGCATTCGCGGGCAGGTAATCGCCCATCGGCTTGCAGCTGCCGTTAATGCAAATATTCCAGTCCGCAGTTGCGCCCGAGCGTCGTAGTACGACTTCCTTCATGGGCGCCCAATGCGGACGATAGCTATAGACGCCGTTCTTGAGCTTGGCGCCGGGTGGCGGCTCCATGCCGGCGCCGGAGCCCTTCACTCGCGATTCAACGATCGCGATGCCCGCTGCATGGGCGCGCCAGTCTTCCTCCCACTTCACCTTTTCGACGGAGTGCGTCCAGGAAAGCGTGATGGCAGCGGCGAGTTTCACGACCAAGCCGCCGCCAGCAAGGCAGATCAGGCTCATGCTGCTTTTGCTTTGGCTCTCCACTTCCATTCGCCGCTGCGCCACGCCAAGTAGTAATGCGTGCCGATGAAGGCGACAGAGGCGGCAAAGCCGATATAGTCGCTCCACCAGGTTGGGACGACGAGGAAGATCGCGGCAAACAGGCAGTATGCGCGGCCCAGCGCCGAAACCGGTCTTGCGAGGTAGCCGAAGCAGGCGACCCCCCATAGCGAAACGGCCAGCAGTGCCTTGCCGACGACATAGACGACATCGAGCCAGTAGGCGTTTCCGGTAAGTCCGGCCACGGGCTGTAGCATCAACACCGGATCATAGACCGCCATATAGGGTACGATGAATCCCGGCATGGCGATTAAAACTGCCTTGATCGAGATTGCGAAGCCGCTCACGCGTGCCATCGGTGCGGCAGCGAAGGCCGCAAGCGCCACCGGCGGCGTCAGGTCGGCCATGATGCCGAAATAGAACACGAACATGTGCGAGACGATCAGCGGCACGTCGAGCTTCAACAGGATCGGTGCGGCAAGCGACGACGTGATGATGTAGTTCGGGATCGTCGGAATGCCCATGCCGAGAATCAGGCTGAAGATCATGGTCAGCACGAGCGCCAGGAACAGGCTCTCACGGCCGATCGAGATCATCCAGGTGCCGACAATGGTGCCGAGACCGGTAAGCGTCATGGTGCCGATCACGATGCCGACGACTGCGCAGGCTAGACCGACCGAAATCGCCTGACGCGCGCCGTCGGCAAGCGCGTCACGGCAGGCAAGCAAAGTTTCGCGGCCCTTCTGGTTCCATGCGCTTGCGATCACGAGGATCGCAAGCAGGACGAGCATGAAGACAACACTCATCCAGAGCGAAAGCGCAGCGAGGATGCCGAGCGCGATCCAGAAGATGACGCGGATCAGCGTCACGCGGAGTTGCTCCGCCATCGAGGTGCCGATGATCAGGAGCGCCGTGAGCGCTAGACCAACCGCGCCCGCAAACAGTGGCGTGTAGCCCGCGAACAGGAGGTAAACGAGCACGATCAGCGGCAACACCAGGAACCAGTTGTTGCGCAATTCGTCCCAGGCATTCGGCAACTGGTCGCGCGGCAGGCCGTGCAGTCCCTGGCGCCCGGCCTGCAGGTGCACCGACCAGAAGCAGGCAATGAAGTAGAGCGAGGCAGGGACGATCGCCGCGATTACGATATCGATGTAGGGGCGGTCGATGGTTTCGGCCATGATGAAGGCGACCGCGCCCATGACCGGCGGCATGATCTGGCCACCCATGGAGGATGTCGCCTCGACCCCACCGGCAAAGGCAGCTTTGAAGCCGTTGCGCTTCATCAGGGGAATCGTGAACTGGCCGGAAGCCACTACGTTGGCGATGCCAGAACCGGAAACCGTGCCCATCAAGGCGGAGGATGCGACGCAGACCTTGCCGGGGCCGCCGCGGGTGCCGCCGAACATCGCCATCGAAAATTCGTTGAAGAAACGGATCACGCCCGCGCGCTCCATGAAGGAGCCGAACAGGATGAAGAGAAAGATGTAGGTCGCGGAAACCAGCGTCGGGACGCCATAGATGCCCTCGGTACCGAAGGCCATATGCTCGATGATCTGGTCGAAGGAGTAGCCGCGATGGTTGAGCGGCGCGGGAAGATATTGCCCGAACATCGAATAGGCGAGCGCGGTGCCGCAGACGATCGCGATCGCCGAGCCCATTACGCGCTGCACGAGGATGAAAAGTACCGCGAGCGAAATGGAGCCTACGACCAGATCGGTTTCCGTGAGGAAGCCGGAGCGGTCGATCAGCGGCAGATAGAATACCCACTGATAGAAGCCGGCCAGGAACCCGAGGATGCCGATGGTCCAGGCGACGCCCTTGCCGATCGGGTTCGCGATCGAGTTTGCCAGCATCGCGCCGCCCAGCAGCGTGAGGAACGCGACGTGCATCGCGCGGACGACCTGACTCGGCACGCCGCCGGCGAAGGCGGATACCAGTTCGATTGCACCGAAGACGGCGAGAAAGCCGACGAGATGCGTGAAGCGGAATTGCTTCTTGAGTGCGAGATAGGCGAGGTAGCCAAGCCAGATCAGCAGGCTCGCCCGGATCAGGAGCAGGAGGTCGAGTTTCGGCAGCGAGGCAAAGAACGGTTTGTCGAGCGGCACGCCGAAGGAGGTGATGATCTGGAAGATCGAGAAGGCGATTGCGAGATAAAAGACGATCGTTCCGGTCCGGCCTTCGCCCCATTCGAGGCTCAGGTGACCGGCGACGTCGTCGACAAGCGGACCTGCGGTTTCTTTCGGCAAGTCGGAAACCCGGATGGTTTCACTTTTCTTCGTTTCCGCGATTGATCCCTGCTTCGTGTCCGACATGGGCGCGTCCCCCAACGCAACTAAATAGTTCCGGAAAATTTATTTCTGGCCGTAGAAAAGCAAAACGGCCCGCGTTCGTCACGCGGGCCGCTGGAAAACGAGGCTTAACCGCCTACGCCTTTTTCCTTGAAGTACTTCGCCGCGCCGGGATGGAGTGGAACCGGCGAGTTCTTTCCGGCGGTCTCAAGCTTGATCGAACGGGCTGCAGCGTGTGCCGCGACCAGATCCGGAAGGTTGTCGAAGATCGCCTTGGTCATGTTGTAAACGACCTCGTCGGAGAGGTCCGAGCGCGTCACGAGATAGTTCGGAACGACCGCGGTCGATACCGCGGCGGTCTGGCCCTGATAGGTGTTCGCCGGAATCGTGGCTGCCAGGAACGGTGCGCCAGCCTTCGTGATGATGTCGGCCGGCACCTCCACGACAACGATCTCCACCGAGTTCGCGAGGTCCTTGATCGAGGCAACGCCAAGGCCCGCGGACTGAAGGGTCGCGTCGAGCTGACGGTTCTTGATGAGTTCGACCGACTCCGCGAACGGGAGATACTCGACCTTGCCGAGATTCTCGTACTTGATGCCGGCGGCGGCGAGAATGGCGCGGGCGTTGAGTTCGGTGCCGGACTTCGGCGCGCCGACCGAGAGGCGCTTGCCCTTCAGGTCGGCAAGCGTCTTGATGCCGCTTTCCTTCGAGGCAACGATCTGGATGTAGTTCGGATAGATCGCGCCAACGACGCGGAGCTTGTCGAGCTTGCCGCGGAAGCCGGCGTCAGCGTCTCCAGCCCAGCCCTGCGCGAGCGAGTCACCGAGCGTGAAGGCGATTTCGCCCTTGCCGGCCTGAATCAGGTTCAGGTTCTCGACCGATGCTTTCGTCGCCTGCACCGAAGGACGCGAGTCCTTGATCTTGTCGCTGAAGATTTTCGAGATTGCGACGCCAAGCGGATAATAAACGCCGGCGGTGCCGCCGGTGAGGACGTTGATGAAATTCTGCGCCTGTGCCGCGACCGGCGCCATTGCAAAGGCGGCCGACAGGGCAACAACGCGGGCAAGATTGCGTCCGAAATTCATTCCCAGATCTCCCAAAGGTTTATTTTGTCCCGAACCGATTTCAGCCGGCGGGTTGGCATTTTCATTAGCGGGTACGGGGCGGAAATGCGAGCGGAAAGATACCGGTCAAACCCCGAAAATGGCCGGAAAACCCAGCATTTCCGTGGGTTTGCCGCAAAGACATGCAATGGATATATTATAACAAATGCACGGTTCCCACGATCATCGCCACGCAACGGTCCCGGCCGGTTCGGCTGGCATTTCGCTGCTGCGGCTTTCCGCTGTCGCGCGGATCGCCATCGCCGCGATGCTGTCGCTCGTGATCTGGCTGATCGTTTTTGCCGTGCTGCGATAGGAGCGTAGCTGCGCAATGGCTTCTGCACTGGCATTCAAGAATCTCACGCTCGGCTATGACCGGCACCCCGCGGTGCATCATCTGAACGGCGAGATTGCCGAAGGCTCATTACTCGCCGTTGTGGGACCAAACGGTGCGGGCAAGTCGACGCTGCTCAAAGGAATCGTCGGTGTCATTCATCCGCTCGGCGGTCAGATCGCGCGCAACAGCGTCAGCGCAAAAGACATTGCCTATCTGCCGCAGATCGCCGAGATCGATCGCAGTTTTCCGATTTCGGTGTTCGATCTTGTGGCGATGGGCTTGTGGAAGCGCGCGGGCCTGCTCGGCGGCATCGGCAAGGCCGACCGGGAAAAGATTGCAATCGCGATCAATGCCGTCGGTCTGCGCGGCTTCGAGCATCGCGCGATCGGCACGCTCTCGGGCGGACAGATGCAGCGGGCATTGTTCGCGCGGCTTTTGCTGCAGGACGCGCGCGTGATCCTGCTGGACGAGCCTTTTGCCTCGCTCGATTCCAAAACCGTTTCCGATCTTCTGGAACTGGTGCAGCGCTGGCACGGTGAGAAGCGCACCGTCGTCGCGGTGCTGCATGACTTCGAGATGGTGCGGCAGCATTTTCCGGAAGCGCTGCTGCTGGCGCGTACGCCGGTGGCCTGGGGCAAGACCGCAGAGACGCTTTCGGCGGAGAACCTCCTGAAAGCCCGGCGCATGAGCGAGGCGTTCGACGATCATGCCGGCATCTGCGAAGACGCAGCGTGAGCGGTATCTCTGGATGTACGATTTCCTGATCGCGCCTTTTGCCGAGTTCGACTTCATGCGCCGCGCGCTCGCGGGCGTGATCATTCTTTCGCTGAGTGCTGCGCCGCTCGGCATCTTTCTGATGCTGCGCCGGATGTCGCTTGCCGGCGACGTGATGGCGCACGCAATTCTGCCAGGTGCCGCACTCGGGTTTCTGGTCGCCGGGCTTGATCTCTTTGCAATGACGGTCGGCGGCATCGTTGCGGGAATTGCCGTTGCGGTAGCGGCGGGGCTGGTCGCGCGCTTCACCGAACTGAAGGAAGACGCGGCGCTCGCCGCCTTCTATCTGGTTTCGCTGGCGCTCGGCGTGACGCTGATTTCGCTCAAGGGCTCGAATGTGGACCTGTTCCGCGTGCTGTTCGGTTCGGTGCTGGCGCTCGACAATGCAACGCTCCTTGTGATCGCCGCTTTCACGACGTTCAGCCTGTTCGCGCTCGCATTGATCTGGCGGCCGCTGGTGCTCGAATGTGTCGATCCCGGCTTCCTGCGATCCGTCAGCGGCGCGGGCGCGCTCGTGCATTTGCTGTTTCTTGCGTTGGTGGTGTTGAACCTCGTCGCGGCTTTTCACGCGCTCGGCACCTTGCTCGCGGTCGGCATGATGATGTTGCCGGCGGCCGCCGCACGGTTCTGGACGCAGGACGTGACCAGAATGGCGGCGATTTCGGTGGTGATCGGCGTGGTTTCCGGGATCGGGGGACTGCTGGTTTCCTTCCACGCCAACCTGCCGACCGGGCCTGCCGTAATCCTCGCCGCCGGTATTGTGTATGCGGCTTCGGTGCTGCTCGGTCCGGTAGGCGGCTTGCGCAAGCGGCTTTCGCCGGGGCGGCATCTGGAGGCTTGAGCGGACCCAGTTCCGCGCCTATATCCCGCCTTCAACCGATCAGAGTTCGCTTATGTCCGAAAAAATCCCGGTAACGGTGCTGACCGGCTATCTCGGCGCCGGCAAGACCACGCTTCTCAACCGCATTCTGTCCGAGCCGCACGGCAAGAAATACGCCGTGATCGTCAACGAGTTCGGCGAGATCGGGATCGATAACGACCTGATCGTCAATGCCGACGAGGAAGTGTTCG
>JAEZFA010000311.1 GCA_023417665.1 Pseudomonadota bacterium
CATCCATCTTCGCTGCCGTAAGTGCTGCAGCGCGCGCTTTCATCCATCCCTGGATGAACTCTTTGTTGTCGCTGGAAGCCTTGGCCTTGTACGCAGTCCAGGCATCGGCCAGCACTTTCTGCCGCGCGAGCAGGGCGTCGTTGTGCTTCTGGTGCTCGTCGGTCCAGAGCTTCTTTTCCTTGAAGTATTTGATCGCGCCGTCGTGCATCGGAATTGCCCAGGCAAACATCTGGCGCTTGATGTCCCAACCGATATTGCCCGGGGCGCCATCCTTGTAGTCGTCGAACAGATCGACCATGGCCTTGGTCATGTTGTAGACCAGCGCATCGTCTGCGTTGGCCATGCTCATCAGCACCGGATAGGGATAGGTCGCGCCTTCCACGCGCTTGTCCTTCGAGAGATCAGCGCCTTCGGCACCCCACTGCGGGACATAGAACGGCGCAATCTTCTTCAGCCGCGCCCAGGCTTCCTTGTCGTTGTGCGGCACGACCGGATACTGCACACCGCGCGGCGAGGCGGCGATCTTGAAGGCCTGACCGGAAATGGTGGACGCGAACGCGGCATCGACCTGATTGGCGACGATCCCGTCCATCGCCGCGCCGAAGCCGCCGAACTCGACGCGCTTGACGTCGTTCCAGGTCAGGTTCGCCGAGGCGAGCAGGGCCGTGATGTTCTGGTTCAGCGCCGGCGCACCGACAACCCAGGCGACGCGCTTGCCCTTCAGGTCGCCCATGGTTTTGATGTTGGCGTCTTTCGCGGTGACGATGGTCAGCAGCGCGTCCGAATTGTTCAGCAGCAGCGCGCGCACCGGCTGCGGACCCCAGTCGCGGGCGCCGAATTCGTAGAGGCCTTCCTGCGCCATGTAGCTGCCGCCGACGCCGTTTGCCGAGAACGGGACCTGCCCGTCGCGCAAGGGGATCGTGCGGGACACGTCGTTCTTGCCGGGAAGCACGCGCAGCGTGACATTCATCTTGTTCTGGAGCGCGTTGCCGATCGCGACCGCCTGGTTGTAGCCGCCGGAGCCGACGTCATAGGCGGTCCATGTAATCGTCGCTGGCAGCTTGCCGCCATCCTGTGAGGATGCCGGTACCAGTACGACCGCAGCCAAACCGGCGGCGGCCAGAAGCGTTTTTATTTTCATGGCGTAGTTCTCCCTTGTTCTGATTTTTTTGTTACGACGGAAAGCAGGATAAGCCCGGCAATGACGAGGGTGGCTGCGAGCGAAAGATTTGCGGCGAATGGCAGTCCCGTAAGACGCGGCACGGGTGCGGCGAGCAGGACGCCGCCGACAATGAGCAGCATGCGTGAAATCCAGCCGGCAAGATTGTTGGGGATCAGACCGATTCCGAGTACGTAACCTTGCAGCGCTGCGGCGAGCGGCACGATCCCGGCGAAAGCCGCAGTGATGGAGATCGCCACCATCATCGGTTCACCGCGCAGGATCAGTGCCGGATTGAGCACGAAGCAGAACGGAACGAGGTAAATCGCGGTGCCGAGCCGGATCGACTGCACGCCGATCCGCATGGCCGACGTGCCTGCCAGCGGTGCGGCGGCGAAAGTCGCGAGCGCAACCGGAGGCGTAATGAACGAAACCATGCCCCAGTACATGATGAAGAGATGCACCGCGAGCGGATCGAGGCCCGCCTTCACCAGCGGCGGCGCAAGCACGATCGCAAGGAAGATGTAGCAGGCCGTGACCGTCATCCCCATGCCGAAAATGAAACTCGTGATCGCGCCCATCAACAGCAAAATCAGCGGTGCGCCGCCGGCGAGATAGACAAGATCGTTCGCGAGCGTGCCCGCAAGCCCCGTCATCGAGAGCGCGCCGATGATGAGGCCGACGGCCATCAGGATTGCAACAAGTTCAGCAAGTCCTCGCGAGACGGCGACTGCGAGATCGCCGAGCTTCGCCCAGGACAGGCGATGCTGCGGTAGCGCCTGATTGATGACGAGGAGGAGCGCGGTCGCATAAAATGGCGCGAGCGCTTCATCCTGCAGAAACACGAGCAGAAAAATAAGCAGCGCGAAGACCGGGATGTAGAACCAGCCTTCCTTCATCACGTCGCCGAGGCGCGGCAACTCGCTGCGTTTCAGCCCGCGCAGTCCGAGACGCGCCGAATAGGCGTCCACTTGCACGACCAGCGCGATATAGAACAGCAGCGCGGGGATGGTGGCGGCGAGCGCGATCCCGCCGTAACTCATGCCGAGAAATGACGCCATGACGAATGCGGTCGAGCCCATCACCGGCGGCATCAGTACGGCACCCGTCGAAGCGACGGCCTCGACCGCGCCTGCGTAGTCGGAGCGAAATCCGGTTCGCTTCATCGCCGGAATCGTGACGACGCCTGAACTGATCACGTTCGAGATCACGCTGCCCGAAATCGATCCCTGCAATCCGCTCGAAATAATGCCGACCTGTGCTGCGCCGCCACGCATGCGGCCGACGAGCGCGAAGGCGAGATCGTTGAAGAACTTTCCGCCGCCGGTGTAATTCAGCGTAAGGCCGAACACGATGAAGCCGATCACGATCTCCGCAAAGGCGCGCATCGGAATCCCGAACAGCGATTCCGAACTGGCGACGTGATAGGCGATCGTATTTGCGAAGGTGTGGTTGAAACCACGCAGCGGGTTCGGAATGATGTGTGCGACGATGGGGTAGAGCGCAAGCGTCCCGACAATGATCGTCATGGGCACGCCGCTGGTGCGGCGCAAGGCTTCGAGCACCAGCAGGCAAAGGATGCCGGACAACACCTTCGCGACCGTGGGAGAGCTGTATTCCCAGCCTTCCGAGAGGCCGCGTTCGGCGTTGACGGCAAACCAGATCAGGATTCCGAAGACGAGCGCGGCACAAACCCAGTCGTACCAGGGCGGATTCGACTGCACCGATGTGCCACTCGCGGGAACCGACAGAAACACCAGCGGCAGCAACAGCGATGCGAGCACGAACAGATAGCGCGCATCGATCAGAACGAAACCGAAGAAGAACTGAAGGTTGAGCAACTGGTTCATCGCAAGCAGCGGAACCAGAATTGCGCAGGCGATAAGAATTACCCGAGCAAGCCCGCGCGTTTCGCGCGCGGCAAGCTCGTCTGGCATCATTTCGGGCGCTGCATCACCGATGTGTTTTTGAAGCTGGTCGGACTTGGTCGCCGACTTTTGCACCACGAGCACGTCCCCCTCGCGCTCATTGTTTGTTTTATGAAAGAGCGCGGGTGCATTGAATGAGCATTCCGCAGGCTAGGCAAGCGTTTGGCGTAAATTACTGCTGTGCGGAACGTGTTCTACCGCAACGCAAAACGAAGATCGGCGTAAATCGGCACATGGTCCGATGGTTTTTCTGCAGCGCGAACATTCTTGTCGATGCCGACACGCTCCAATCGGTCTGCCGCTTTCGGTGAAAGCAACAGATGATCGATTCGGATTCCATTGTTCTTCTGGAATGCGCCGGCCTGATAATCCCAGAACGTGTAGAGACCTTTGCCGTCGTGCGTGGCGCGCAACGCGTCGGTGAAACCTAGCGCTTGCAAGGTGCGGAATTTTGCGCGCGTTTCCGGTTGAAACAATGCGTCGCCGGTCCACTTTTCAGGAAACTCGGCGTCGAGCGGCGTCGGGATCACGTTGAAGTCGCCCGCAAGCACGAGCGGCTCTTCGAATTCGAGCAGGCCGCGCGCGTGCTTCGTCAGGCGCTCCATCCAGGCGAGCTTGTACTTGAACTTGTCCGTGCCGGTCGGGTTGCCATTGGGCAGGTAGATCGACGCGACGCGCAGCGCGGTCTCCTTCGTGGAGATGACCGCTTCGATGTAGCGCGCGTGAACATCCTCGTCGTCGCCCGGAAGCCGCGGCCGCGCTTCCTCGATCGGATGCTTCGAGAGGATCGCAACACCGTTATAGGTTTTCTGCCCGTGCACCGCGACGTTGTAGCCGAGGTCTTCGATCTCGGTGCGGGGAAAGGCGTCGTCGACGCATTTCAATTCCTGCAGGCAGACCACATCGGGCTCGCGCTCCTTGAGCCAAGAGGTCACGGCGCCAAGATGCGCCTTGATGGAATTGACGTTCCAGCTTGCAATCCGCATGCAGCGTCTGCGCTGTTACAGCGAGAAGCTGGTGCCGCATCCGCAGGACGCGGTTGCGTTGGGATTCTCGATCTTGAAGGCAGCACCGATCAGTTCGTCGGCATAGTCGATCTGCGATCCGGAAAGATATTGCAGCGAGACCGGATCGATCACGACGGTCGCGCCCTCGCGGGCGATCACGGTGTCGTCGGAGGCCGGTTCGCGCTGGATATCGAACTTATACTGAAATCCCGAACAGCCGCCGCCTTCGACGCTGACGCGCAGCACAGAGGGCTCCTTCTCGGAACCGAGAATGCTTGCGATCTTTCGGATGGCGCTGTCGGTGACGACGACGGAATTCGCGTCCATGGGCCGGTTTCCTAGGCAAACCAATGCGTTAGGGTCTATAGGTAAGGCTGCGGGCGGCGAAGTCAATCGGGGCAAATTCTCGTGGCAGTAGGGGCATTTACGCCAAGGGCACCATGGGCGGCGGACCCGGGCGCCACGCGGGGCAGGCGTTTTCCGGAACAGCCGAGTCCGGCGCGCAGCGATTTTCGCCGCGACTGCGACCGGGTCATTCATTCCACCGCGTTCCGGCGGCTGAAGCACAAGACGCAGGTGTTCGTTTCGCATGAGGGCGATCACTTTCGGACCCGGCTCACGCATACGCTCGAGGTCAGCCAGATTGCGCGGGCGCTGGCGCGCGCACTGGGACTGGACGAGGACCTGGCCGAAGTGCTGGCGCTTTCGCACGACCTCGGGCACCCGCCGTTCGGCCATGCCGGCGAGCGGGCGCTCCATGCATGCATGGAGGACTATGGCGGTTTCGATCACAACGCCCAAAGCCTGCGTACCGTTACCCGGCTCGAGCGCCGCTATGCGAGCTTCGACGGCCTGAACCTCACCTGGGAAACGCTGGAAGGCATTGCCAAGCATAACGGCCCGCTCACCGACGAGGAGGGCGCGGCCGTCGGGCGCTACGCCGAAAGCGGCTTGCCGCTTGCCTTCATCGAGCAACGCGACGAGTGGGACCTCGAATACTGGACCTTCGCCAGCGCCGAAGCGCAGGTCGCGGCCATTGCCGATGACATTGCCTATGACGCGCACGACCTCGACGACGCGATGCGGGCCGGTCTGTTCGCGCTGAGCGATCTGCGGCCGCTTTCCGTCGCGGGCGGAATATTCGCGGAGGTTCGCAGGCTCTATCCGGCCGCCGAGCAGCAGCGTCTGGCGGGCGAGGTGATCCGTCGCCTGATCGCGGCGCTGATCGACGATGTGCTTCAGGAATCAAAGCGCCGGATCGAAGCGCTCGCGCCACATGCTGCGGACGACATTCGCCGCGCGCGCGATCCGGTCATCCGCTTCTCGCCGGCCGGAGAAACCGCCGACCGCGAGATCAAGGCGTTTCTTACCCCGCGCATGTATCGCGCCGAGCGCGTGACGCGGATCATGACCGACGCCGAATCCATCGTGCGGGACCTGTTCGCGCACTTCCTTGCCTATCCGGCCGATCTTGGGGTGGAACGGATTGCTTCGGACGAAAGCGCGCTTGTGCGCCAGATCGCGGATTTCATCGCCGGTATGACCGATCGTTTCGCAATCGAAGCCCATCAGCGCTATTTTGACTCGACCCCCGATCTGCGTTAGCTCCCGCGGCCTTCCGCGAAAACCCGAGTAAAATGAACGTCTTCTCGATCTATCTGGGCCATGTCCACGAAGCCCTGAATGCGCTTGCCGCCGAAGGAGCGATCCCCGCCGGCCTCGATTTCTCACGCATCGTGGTCGAGCCGCCGAAGGACGAAAGTCACGGCGATCTCGCGACCAACGCCGCGATGGTGCTGGCGAAGGATGCGAAACAGAAGCCGCGCGACATCGCGGAAAAGCTCGCCGCCCGGCTTCGCGGCGCTCCGAGCGTTACCAGGGTTGATGTCGCCGGTCCGGGCTTCATCAACCTCTCGCTCGACAGTGCGTTCTGGCTCGAGGTTTTGCGCGCGGCGATCGCGGCCGGCAAAGGCTTCGGCCGTGCCGAACTCGGCCGCGGTCGGAAGGTCAATGTCGAGTACGTCTCCGCGAACCCCACGGGGCCCATGCATGTCGGCCATGGCCGCGGCGCGGTGTTCGGCGACGCGCTCGCGAACCTGCTTGCCTTTGCCGGGTATGATGTGACCCGCGAATATTACATCAACGATGCCGGCGCACAGGTCGACGTGCTCGCGCGCTCCGCATTCCTGCGCTACCGCGAAGCACTGGGCGACGATATCGGTGAAATTCCGGAAGGGCTTTACCCGGGCGACTATCTGGTTCCCGTCGGCAAGGCGCTTGCGGAAACCCATGGCCGCGCGCTCCTGCAGAAGCCGGACAGCGACTGGCTTCCGATCGTGCGGCAGACGACCATCGACATGATGATGGACCGGATCCGCGAGGATCTCTCCGCGCTGGAAATCCGGCACGAAGTATTCTTCTCCGAGCGCTCGCTTACCGCGACCGCGGACAAGGTCGCCGAAACCATCGAGTTTCTTCGCCGGGCAGGTCACATCTACGAGGGCCGGCTGCCGCCGCCCAAGGGCGCGCCGGTGGAGGACTGGGAAGACCGCGAACAAACTTTGTTCCGCGCGACCGCCTTCGGCGACGACGTGGACCGCCCGCTGATGAAGTCGGACGGCTCCTACACGTATTTCGCTGCCGACATGGCGTATCACCGCGACAAGATCGAGCGCGGCTTCACCACGCTCATCGACGTCTGGGGCGCGGACCACGGCGGTTACGTCAAGCGGATGAACGCGGCGGTCAACGCGCTCGGTGCCGGCAAGGTCGCGCTCGACGTGAAGCTTTGCCAGTTGGTGCGGCTGCTGCGTGCCGGAGAGCCCGTGAAAATGTCGAAGCGGGCAGGCGATTTCGTCACGCTCCGCGAAGTCGTCGATGAAGTCGGCGTCGATCCGGTCCGCTTCATGATGCTGTTCCGGAAGAACGACGCGCAGCTCGATTTCGATCTTGCCAAGGTGATCGAACAGTCCCGCGACAACCCGGTGTTCTATGTGCAGTACGCCCATGCCCGCGGGCGTTCGGTTTTCCGCAATGCCGGGGAAGCGATGCCGTCGCTGGACACCGGACCCGAGGCGCTGGCCGGCGCCGAGCTTTCACTGCTCTCCGACGAGGCCGAAATCGGGCTCGTGAAGAAGCTCGCGCAATGGCCCCGGCTGGTCGAGAGTGCCGCCGAATTTCATGAGCCGCACCGGGTCGCCTTCTACCTTTACGACCTTGCCAGCGCGTTCCATTCGCTATGGAATAAGGGCAAAGATGCGCCTCATTTACGCTTCATTATCGAAGATAACCCTAGGTTGACCACGGCCCGCCTGAGTCTGGTGCATGGCCTGGTAGCGGTCTTGGCCTCTGGTTTGGCCATTCTCGGTGTCAGAGCGGCCGAAGAAATGCGTTAATGGCCCCTCCGCGCGGAGTATTTTAGACAATGAGCGTAGCGCGGATTTTGAAGGACGATCGGGAAAAAATGGGCGAACAACCCATGTACCGGCCCACTCCGGGCCATGGTCAGTCAAAGCCGCAGATTGCGCAGACTGGAACTGCAGGACGCGCGCGCCGCGGCGAGGATCCGCTTGCCGAACTCGCCCGGCTGATAGGCCAGGAAGACCCTTTCAAGGAATTCGATCCCGCACCGCGCCGCGCGCCCGCCAATGGCGCGTCGCAGGCTGCGGCCCCGCGGCCGGAACGCCGGCCCGAGCGCATGCCGAACGGGCAGGGTGCCGCGCCGTTGCCGCGTGCCGTGGAGGTCCAGCGGCCTATCGAAGCGCCGCGGCCGTCTCCCGCCGCGCGCCCCGTACAGAACAATGCGGCTCCGGCCTCCAGAACACCGCTGCGCGCGGAACCTTCGGCACAGACCCGGCCGATGCGTGCGCCCGTGCAGAGCCGTCCCGCCACACCGGTTTACGAAGAGCAGGTTCGTCAGCCGGTGCCGCAGGCCCGGCCCGTAGCCCGCGATGCCGGCGTTCGCCCGCTGGAGCGCACCAATCCGCGACTGCCGTCCGAAGCGGCCGTGCCGGCCTACCGGCAGCCCGAGCAGGAACAGCCCGTTCGCCGTGGCTATGCGCCCGAGCAGACGCCGTCGCGCCTGCGCCGGCCTGCGCCGGCTCCGGCTTATCGCGAAGAGCCTGCCTACGAGGACGATTACGATCCCGATTACGACGATGACGCCTATCTCGGCGATCATGCCGACGAGATTTACGATGACGTCGAGAAGCCGCGCCGCGGCATCGGCTTCTGGATCGTCGGCGGCATTGTCGCCGCGAGCCTCGTTGCCGTCGCCTTCCTCGGCGTGTTCGCCTATCGCACGATCTTCAACACGCCGCAGCGCGCGGCGCTGGTGACGAAGTCCGATGCGCCGACCAAGGTCGAGCCGCAGAAGACCCAGACCGCAACGACGCCCGCGAGCAACAAGCCGATCCAGGATCGCCTGGGCGCCGCCACGCAGACGCTCAATCGCGAAGAGCAGCCGCTCGACCTGACGCAGCCGAACCAGCCGCAGCAGGCAATTCCGGATGCGGCGCGCCCGCAGCAGCAGGTGCCGGTACAGCCCCGGACCCAGCCGGCCTTTACACCCCCGGCACAACAGCAGCCGCCGCAACAGACCCAGCAGCAGCCGCAGATCCCCGCCAATGCCGACCAGCCGAAGCGGGTAAAGACCTACACGGTACGTTCGGACGGCACGGTCGCGCCGAACGCGCCGGCGCAGCAGAACAACAATGCCCCGCTGCCGCTGAACGCAGCCCCCGAGCCGGACTCGCAGACGCTGCCGCCGCAGACG
>JAEZFA010000326.1 GCA_023417665.1 Pseudomonadota bacterium
GGCGGCGCAACGGCTGGAAGACGGCCGACAAGAAGCCGGTGAAGAACATCGAACTCTGGCAACGCCTCGAAGCCGCAGCCCTCCAGCACAAGGTGGAATGGCACTGGCTCAAGGGCCATGCCGGCCACGCCGAGAACGAACGCGCCGACGAGCTTGCCCGCGAGGGCATGGCGCCGTTTCTACGGCGCTGACCGCAGCTTACTTGTTCGGGTAACGCCGGAAGAACTTCGCCGTACCGCGTCACGCAAGCGGAATTTTACGCGCCTGTTTCCGGGCATACATCGCCGCATCCGCGCGATCGAGCGCCGCGGCAAGCGTATCGTCGGGCGCGAGCATGACGCCGCCGATCGAAACGCCGATCCGGAGCTTCTTTCCCTTGACCGCGAACGAGGCGTTCTCGACCAGCCCCTCCAGCGACTGCATCTTCGCCTTCATCTGCGCCGCGTCGAGATTCCACAGGACCATCGCAAGTTCGTCACCGCCGAGCCGGGCGGCAATGTCGGAAGCGCGCACGCTGCCGAGCAGCAACCGCGCGATCTCGCGCAGCACCACGTCACCGACGGCGTGCCCGTAGCGGTCGTTGACCGGCTTGAAGTGGTCGAGGTCGAGATAGAGCAGCGCCCCGCTGCCGCCGTAGCGCTTCATGTAGGCGAGCCCCTGCGCGAAGGCGCGCTCGAACCCCCGGCGGTTCAAAAGTCCCGTCAGCGCGTCTTCATGGGCGGATTTTTCCAGCACCTCGATCTGCGCTTCAGAACGCCGCAAGGCGGCGCGCAGCCGCTCGATTTCCGCGGCAAGACGCAAGGAGGTCCCGGCGTCCTCCGCGAGCTTGCTCTTCAGTGTCTTTCGCGTTGCGGCAGGCGCGGCTTGCACCCGGACCGAGCCCTTACGTTGCGGCTTTTCTCTCGGCATTCACGATGGTTCCGGCTTCTTGCGCGACTCTTCTTGCCAGTGCTGCACCCTCTCCTATAATCCGGCGCTTTCCAAGCGGGGTGAGCAAGAGAATGGGCGCGGGAAAGCCGGCCGTAGCAATCATCATGGGCAGCCAGTCCGACTGGGAGACCATGAAACATGCGGCCGATATGCTCGACACGTTCGGCATCAAACATGAAAGCCTGGTGGTTTCGGCGCATCGCACGCCCGAGCGGCTCTACGACTTTGCAAGGTCGGCGCGCGACAAAGGCTACAAGGTCGTGATCGCGGGCGCCGGCGGTGCCGCGCATCTTCCCGGCATGGCCGCGTCGCTGACCCCGCTGCCGGTTTTCGGCGTGCCGGTGAAGTCGAAGGCGCTGAAGGGCGTCGACAGTTTTCTTTCCATTGCCCAGATGCCCGCGGGCATTCCGGTCGGAACGCTTGCGATCGGCGAAGCCGGCGCGAAGAACGCAGGCCTGCTTGCCGCCGCCGTGCTCGCGCTCTCCGATGAGGCCGTCGCGAAAAAGCTGGACGCCTTCCGCGCCAAACAGACCAAGAAAATTCCACTGAGGCCGAAATGACGACGCCGCTCCACAAGCCGCTTGCCCCCGACGCAACCATCGGAATTCTGGGCGGCGGCCAGCTCGGCCGCATGCTCGCGCTTGCGGCCCATGAACTCGGCTTCCGGGTCCATATCTATTCCGACAAGAAGGACTCATGCGCGTTCGACGTCGTGAAGAACTCGACCTGCGCACCGTTCGACAACTGGGCCCGGCTTGCGGATTTTCTCAATCACGTCGATGCCGTCACCTACGAATTCGAGAACATTCCGGCAGAAACCGCCGCATTCGTCGCCGCGCGCAAACCGCTGTTTCCCGGCGCCGACGTGCTCGCGACCACGCAGGATCGCGTCACCGAAAAGAAATTCATCAATTCGCTGAAGATCGCGACCGCTCCCTTTGCGCCGGTGAATTCCTCGATGGAATTGTCGGCGGCCTTCGCAAGAATCGGCCTTCCGGCGATTCTGAAGACCGCGCGCATGGGCTATGACGGCAAGGGTCAGGTTAAGCTCGAAAAGGGCGACGATCTTGGCAGCGCCTGGCGCTCGCTTGGAGAAAAGCCCGCGGTGCTGGAAGGCTTCGTGAAGTTCGAGCGCGAAATTTCTGTGGTGATTGCGCGCGGCTCAGACGGTAAGACCGTCGCCTATGAGCCGACCGAGAACGTGCATCGCGATCACATTCTGCATACCTCCACGGTGCCGGCGAAAGTCCCGCCGGCGATGGCAAAGGAGGCGATCGCGATCGCAACCAAGATCGCGAAGGCATTGAATTATGTCGGCGTGCTCGCGGTCGAGATGTTCGTCGCGAAGAAAGGCGCGAAGCGCGAACTGCTCGTGAACGAGATCGCGCCGCGCGTGCATAATTCGGGGCACTGGACCATCGACGGCGCAACCGCGAGCCAGTTCGAACAGCATATCCGCGCGGTGGCCGGCTGGCCGCTCAACAGCGCCAAACGCATCGGCAAGCAGGTGGTGATGACAAACCTGATTGGCGACGAGGTGATGGGCTGGGACAAGCTTGCGAAAGAAGCCGGCGCCTCCGTCCATCTTTACGGCAAGGGCGCCGCCAAGGCCGGCCGCAAGATGGGGCACGTCACGCGGGTAAAAATATAGCTGCGGCCGAACCTGCAGCGTATTCCCGCGTTCAACTTTTCCAGGATCATTCGCGGAGACCACGATGCCGAAACATCCGCTTCCTTCCGACACCCCTGCCGTCGCGCCCTATCTTGTCGTCGAGAACCCGGCGGCCCTTATCGGCTTCCTGACCGAACTGTTCGGAGCCCGCGAAGTCATGCGGGTTCATCGCGCCGACGGCAGCATCATGCATGCTGAGGTTCGTATTCGCGATTCCGCGGTGATGATGGGCGGCGCAAACAAGGACTTTCCGGCGTCCACCGCCGGCCTGCATGTTTATGTCGAGGACGCCGACGCAACCTATCGCAAGGCGCTCGAGCTTGGCGGCAAGGAAATCATGCCGCCGTCGGAAGCCGGCGACGGTGATCGCCGCGGCGGCTTTCTCGATGCCGCGGGCAACCAATGGTGGATTGCCTCGCGCGTTGAAACGCTCTCGGCCAAAGAAATCGAAGCCCGCGCGAAGAAGTGACGCAGTCGCCTTACGCGGTAATCGTTCAGCTTCATGGTTCGAGAAGCGAGCAAAGCTCGCTCGAACCATGAAAACCTGGCGCCTCCTTCGAGACGGCGCTCCGCGCCCCTCAGGATGAGGCCTCAGTTCATCATCGGCTTCATCACCGCGTAGAGCGCGTTCTTCGCTTCAAAGCCGATGCCCGGAATGTCGGGCATCTTCACGCGGCTGTCTTTCACCGGGGTATCGTCGGCAAAGCCGCCGAAGGGCGCGAATACCTGCGGATAGGATTCGTTGCCGCCAAGGCCAAGGCCGGTTGCGATGTTCAGCGCGAACTGGTGCCCGCCATGCGGCACGCAACGGCGCGACGACCAGCCGTGGCTCTTCAGCATCGCAAGCGTTCGCAGGTATTCCACGAGACCGTAGGAAAGCGCCGGATCCATCTGCAAAATGTCCCGGTCGGCGCGCAAGCCGCCGTGGCGGATCAGGTTGCGCGCATCCTGCATCGAGAACAGGTTCTCGCCGGTCGCAATCGGCCCGGCATATTCGGTGGCGAGTGCCGCGTGCAGCAGATAGTCGAGCGGATCGACCGGCTCCTCGTACCAGCGCAGGTTGAGCGGCTGCATGGCCTTGGCGTAATCGAGCGCGGTCTGCAGATCGAAGCGGCCGTTGACGTCGACGCAGAGCTTTTGCCCGTCGCCGCCGACCACGTTCAGCGCGGCCTCGATACGAAGCATGTCGTCTTTCAACGGCACGCCGCCGATCTTCATCTTCACGGTCGAATAGCCGAGATCGAGATAGCGGCGCATTTCTTCGGTGAGCGACTTCACGTCCTCGCCGGGATAATAATAGCCGCCCGCGGCATAGACCCATGCGGTCTCGTCGGCCTTGCCGCCGTTGTAGCGATCCGCGAGCAGCTTCCAGAGCGGCACGCCTTCGGCTTTCGCAAGCGCATCCCACAGCGCCATGTCGAGCACGCCGACGGCAACCGAGCGCTCGCCATGCCCGCCCGGCTTTTCGTTCTGCATCATCGCGGCCCAGGCTTTCGCCGGATCGATGAAGCCGCGCTCGTCTTCGAGGCTCTTTGCATCGCGCAGACGCGGGATGAACCGCTCGCGCAGGAGTCCCTGCGGCGCATAGCGGCCGTTCGAGTTAAAGCCGAAACCGGTGACGGGCTTGCCGTCGCGCATCACGTCGGTCTCGATCGCGACCACGCTCGCGGTCATGGTCGAGAAGTCGATGAAGGCGTTGCGGATGGAGGACGAGATCGGAACGCCGATATCGGTGATGCGGGTGATTTTCATGGCCCGCGGGATAGCAAACCGCTCCGGCGCCGTCACCGGCCCCGCGCGACCGGGAAATGCCCTTCACCCGCCGCAGTGCTAGAACGCCCCGGCGAAAGGGAGACGCGAAAAATGTTTGGTCCGGTCTGGTCGATACCGCAATGGGCGGGCCTTGGCGCGGTGATCGGCGCGATGTACCAGCTTTTGCAGTCGATCAATCAGGGGCTCTTCGCGCAGGGCTACGCTTTCGTTTCCGGCCGGGTGCTAGGCGGAATCGTGGTCGGAACCTGCGCCGGTGCGCTGGTGGCGCTGCTGCGGAACCAGCTCGCGGGGAAAAACCGCTAGCCTGCCGCCAAAGCCGCCAAAATCAGGCCTTTTTGGCCGCCAAACCGGCCGGACCCCGTGGACAAGCCAAGAACCATCTGGTACGCACCCGCCCTTCGGCAGGGCATTTGCCCGGCCTATCCCAAAACCCTCAGGTTTTTCAGGAGCACACGTGCAGGTTCTCGTTCGCGACAATAACGTCGATCAGGCTCTCAAGGCGCTTAAAAAGAAGATGCAGCGCGAGGGCATTTTCCGCGAAATGAAGCTGCGTGGCCACTACGAGAAGCCGTCCGAAAAGAAAGCCCGCGAAAAGGCGGAAGCCGTGCGCCGTGCGCGCAAGCTCGCCCGCAAGAAATTGCAGCGCGAAGGCCTCCTGCCCTCGAAGCCGGCCAAGCCCGCCTTCGGTGCCGGTGGCCGCGGCGGCCAGGGCGGCGGTTTCGGTGCGCGTCCGCCGCGTAGCTGAGCTCTAAAAGCAAAAGCGAATTTGAAAGGGCGGCCGAACGGCCGCCCTTTTCATTTTTCCGACCTCATGGTGTGGAGCGATCCGCAGGATCGCGTCCCGAACCACGAGAGAAGAAACCTCATCCTTCGAGACGCCACGCTCCCGCGTGGTTCCTCAGGATGAGGTCAGTTGTTCAGAAACTCCAGCGCCGCCTTCAACCCGCCATGGCGATCGAGATCGTAATGCTCGCCGCCGGGAAACCGCGCGAACTTCTTCTCGCCTTCGATCAGGCCGAAAAGTTCTTCGCCGAAGCGGATCGGCACCACGCTGTCCTTCTCGCCGTGCAGGATCAGCACCGGCGCCTTCACGGCCTTGACGCGCAGATCGGACCGGAACTGATCCTTCATCAGAAGCCGCACCGGCAGGAACCAGTAGATCGAGGCACCGACCGCCGCCGCCGAAGTGAACGGTGTTTCCAGGATCAGCTTCGCAACCGGCGCCTCCGAAGCGACTGCGACCGCAACACCGGTGCCGAGCGATTCGCCCCAGAGCGCCACGCGTTTCGCGCCGTAGCGCTTCGCCGCAAATTCATAGGCCGCAACGCCGTCGGCGATCAGGCCCTCCTCGCTCGGGCTTCCCGACGAACCGCCATACCCCCGATAGGACACACCGACGACGACGACGCCTTCGGCGGCAAGCGCCGCAAAACGCCGTATGCGCAGGTTCAGCGCGCCGCCGTTGCCGTGGAAATAGACCACCACCGACTTAGTCGCATCGCGCGGCGCAATGTGCCAGACGAGGATCGTCTCTCCGTCGGCGGTGACAAGCTTTTCTTCCTTCGCCTCCGGCAGCCCGGCATCGGCGGGAGCGGTGCGCGTGCGGTCCGGGAAATACATCAAGCCGCGCTGCCCGACATACATGAACGCGCAAACAGCCGCGTAACCTGCGGCGAGCAGAAGCAGCACCGTCTTCACGAGAGACGCTCCCCAGCAGCAAGCATGGCCTCAACCTCTCGCGTGATAAGCGCAAGCCGCTCTTCGAAAGAGCCGTCGGCCCGCAGCGCCTGGCGCACCAAACGTCCATCGTAATTGAGCATGTCCGGCGGCGGCCGCTGGGCGGCGTCATTCATGTCTTCGCGCAGCAGTCGCTGCAACAGTTCCTGGTCATGCGGTAGCGTCCAGTCTGCGGCCGCGGCCAGCGCTTCTCCGGAAATTTCCATGAATGCCCGATGCCACGCTCTGGCAAGCTCGCGCCCTTTGCGATGGCCGAGATTGAGCAGGAACACGCCCGCATTCACGTCCCACAGCCCCTCGAACGAACCCCGCTCGATGATCAGCGGCCGCGTGGCGCTTCGCGTAATCGAGGACATCGCAATGCTCGCGTCATGGATATAGGCATCCGCATCCAGATAGACGGCCCAGCCGCGATAGCCTTCGTCGAGCAGTTCTTTCAGCAGGATGATGCGGTTGTAGGTAGCGTGCCACGGCAAACAACCGCGCTTGATGCCGATGAAAGTGCGATACTCGTATCCGTGGATTTCGCAGTAGCGGCGAACGCTCCGGCTTGATACCGCGAGCATGGGCGCGTAGTGCTCCGCGTCGCTGGTCTGCAAAAACAAAAAATCCGGGCGCAGGCGACCCCGCAGGCAATAACGCAGAAAGGAAACGATCTCAGATCGTTCGCTTTCGCGAAAAAACCGAAACCGTTTCCGAAACTCCTGAATGGACTGCGATAACCGCGACAAGGATTGCGGCCCGAAGAAAGTCACATCGCCTTGACGATGTTCTCGACCATCTTCTTCGCGTCCGCGAACAGCATCATGGTGTTGTCGCGGAAAAAGAGTTCATTCTCCACGCCCGCGTAACCCGAACCCATGCCGCGCTTGATGAACAAGACGGTCTTGGCCTTCTCGACGTCGAGCACCGGCATGCCGAAGATCGGCGATTTCGGGTCGGTCTTGGCCGAGGGGTTGGTCACATCGTTCGCGCCGATCACGAAGGCGACGTCGGCCTGCGCGAATTCGGAGTTGATGTCCTCAAGCTCGAACACTTCGTCGTAAGGGACATTGGCTTCGGCGAGCAGCACGTTCATGTGGCCCGGCATGCGGCCCGCGACCGGATGGATCGCGTATTTCACCTGCACGCCTTCTTCCTTCAGCTTGTCGGCCATTTCGCGAAGCGCATGCTGCGCCTGCGCAACCGCCATGCCGTAACCCGGCACGATGATGACCTTCTCGGCGTTCTTCATGATGAAGGCGGCGTCGTCCGCCGAGCCCTGCTTCACGGGCCGCGTCTCGACCGCACCGCCGGCCGCGGCAGTTTCGCCGCCGAAACCGCCGAGGATCACGGAGATGAAGCTCCGGTTCATCCCCTTGCACATGATATAGGACAGGATCGCGC